>JAHEYZ010000057.1 GCA_023251295.1 Nitrosotalea sp.
ACTCTTACTTTCCGATTTTCTTTCTTTTTTAGATTTCTAAACTATTGATTTCTGAACAAACATAAAAGTTCGAAAAATTTTGTTCTAAAACCCCTTTTTCCTCAAGCAAATTATCAAAGCTTAATTTTGAAATCTTGTATCTAAACTTTGTTTCAAATACTGAAGTGACAACCAAGATAGTTCCCATCTTTATTTTCAATTAGACGGATTTCTTGTATAATAAACACGATCTTGCCAATCTCTGACTGCCATGCACTAAATGATACTCTTTACATACCGTTATAAGTAATGAACCACACTAAATTCGATGTTAGAAGTTACTGAAAAAATTGGGGCCGCTTTCTTTTCCGAAAAATCGATATTGGAGCAGGGAATTGAGTATATCGGATTAATTAACAAACAAGGAAGGCTAGAAAGTGCCCTATTCAACAATGACATCAACATGACAAGAGAAAGAAAAGAGATGTATATGATGGGGCTTAGATTGCAAAGCTCCATGCAAAGCGATTATGATTCCGATTTTGGACCTGTTAGTTATACCATAACAGAGAGAGAAAAATCAAAGTTTGTTTCAATAATAAATTTTCCATATATCATATTAGCTATAATGAAAAAAAGTAAAGACCACCTTGTGGTGATTAATAAAATTAAGAAAACGATAAGAAATTTTCACAATGTTAAGGAAGAATCGCCTCTGCAGGAGTGACCGAGTTTGAACATATACGATACAAAAACAATCCGTTGTTACAAGTGTGACAGATTCATAGGTGAGATTGATTATGACGCGGTCGTTACCTTGCCAAAATGTGGAAGGTGTGCTAACCCCTTGCCAGAAGGCGATGACAAAGTGTTATACATAGTAAATAAATTCAACAAGAATCCAAAAAGTTTATCACAACCGTTGGATGGAGCACTTGCTTAAATTTTTCTGGATGGTAATGGTTCTACACTAATTCTGAAAATATCGAGGATAGAAATGGAGGAAATTGCATGGGATGTAATTGAGCAAGTCTTTGCTCAAACAGTCAAGGAATCAGGAATATCAGACTACAGCCTTCAACAAGTGATTTTCAGCGATATTAGAAAGGAACTGACCTGTCAGATAGAGGCAAGCCTAAACAGAAATGTAGAAAGTATGACACGTGAGAAGCTCAAGGATATCATAAGGAAAGCAATTGACAAATTCAACAAGCAAGTCATATCAGAGCTGGGTAGTCAATCCAGTCTTTCTCTAACATAAACGTCAGAGATGTGCAAACTCACACTACTCTACTATAGCAATAGTACTTCCCTGGATTAAAAGACTCGCATATTTAGTTAGAGAGTGGCAGATGTTTTTTGAAGAGGTCCTGCCCAAGAGATTTTATTATAACATGTTTGCAAAACGGTAGTAAGATGAATTGGAATAGCTACAAAATTCCTTTCCAATTTTTGTAATAAAAAATAAGGACGCCAGGTAAGGGATTCGAACCCATGTGTGCCGAAGCACAACCGCTTCCTTGTTTTGATCTCGAGGCGGTCGCCGTACCACTTGGCTAACCTGGCAACTGCAAGATTTGATACATTGATCAATAAATACACTAAGAATGAAAATGATCAAATATATAATAAAAGATATAAAGTAGACTATTTATTATAAAGATCAGTTGGAGACCATTTCTAAAAAAGTCGTCTCAATTGAGTTTGGAGGCAAAAAATATGTGCTTTCAGATGAGATGACAATTGAGAGTTTCTTGTCAAGCTTGGGCGTTGATGACAGTAATGTAGTACTGCTAAAACCAGTAAGGGATGGATTTGCCCTGACTCTAAAGTAGTGCAAGAATTGATAGTGGATAGTTTATTATTGATATCATACTTCCTAATATTATAACCCAGGTGGTAAGAATAGATGCCAAAATTCAGAGTTTCAATAACCATTGACAGCCGCATAGCAAAAGAGATTGAAGACTATTACAGAGAAAAGGTAAAAACTGCAGCTGAAAAAGGTGAGGACATTCCAAAACTTTCAAACATATACGAAGAAATCATAGAACGAGGGTGGGAGACAAAATCTAGTCTTCGCAAGAAATAGGAAAGCAAAAATTCACTG
>JAHEYZ010000039.1 GCA_023251295.1 Nitrosotalea sp.
TCATCAGCCTCGGAAACAAATTCACAATCAAATCCATAGTCCCTACAAACCAGCTTAGCCATGTTTAATACAAAAAAAATGGCGATATATATCTCGTTTGATTACTTTTACAAACAGACATGTTAAGTTTTATCCGATCAAACTGAGATGTTTCAGGTGTTCTAGTTATCTTTTTCTTGTTCAGTTGCTTTTTTTGAACCGCTCACAGGTATAGAAACAATACTTTCTACGACCGCTTTTGTTAGAGCATCAATAATCTTGATTTTTTCCTCATTGGTTTCTCCTAGCATTTGTAATGCTTTCTCTAATTCCTTTTTCCTCAGCGAATCCACACTTGCAAATACGTCCTTAACTAATGGTTCCGGTGCAAGTTGTCTCATTGTTGCCTCTAAAATCGGGATTTCTTTACTGATCATTTTTTCTACAGCAACAACTTCATCCTTTCTAGCTTTCAAAGCTCTTTCTTCCATCTCAATAATTTGATCCCTAAACATTAATTTAGTTGCAGGGAACGAAGAGATTTTTTCGTCGACTAATCTAGGATCTGATAAATCCAATATCATAGTTCCCTTTGTTTTGTTTTCCATAACAATTTTTATTTTGTCATATGTAATTACGAAATAGTCAGCAGTAGTTGCAACAAAGATAATGTCAAATTTATCAAAGCTTGACAAAACATCTTCAAACTTTATTGGTTTTCCCCCAAGTATTTTAGAAAAACCAGTTGATCGGTCAATGGTCTTGCTGGTAATTTCAAACGGATATTTTTTTTCATTAAAGGATTTAGCAATCATTGCCGCTGTCTCACCCGTTCCTATGAGCAGAAGGCGTTTCTTCGCATCCAAACCTGCGTGTGCTTCTGAAATCTTGACAGCGACTTCGCCAATTGATGTTACCCCTTTACTAATTCCAGTAGACTCTCTTATACGAGTTGCAATTCGTATACAACTATCAAACAATTTATTCAATATTCTTCCTGATGCGTTAGATTCTTTGGCAGCAAAAATCGCAGATTTTATTTGATCAAGGATTCTTTCATTTCCTACTACTACTGAGTCCAGACCGCAAGCAAGTCTAAGTAAAAGAGTGTAAACATCAGCGTTCTCATAAACCTCAAGAATTTGGTCGAAATGGTCAACGTCGTATTCTTCTAGTCCGCCTAATGAAATCCAAGTTTCTACGATTTTGCGCAAAACAAGTTCTCTTCCTTCCATCCTTCTTGCATCTGGTGCTTCGTCAATTTGCAAATTATTCACAATAAATATTTCAACCCTACTAGTAGTCTGGAGAATGACACATTCTGAAACACCAGGAACTTTCTTAAAAGACTCACAAGCAGCTGTTACATCCTTGAAGACAAATCTTTCTAACTTGTGAAGTGGGATGTTTTTGAAGGTGACTTTGAAATTAATTATTTTATATTTATTTTCACTCATCTTATATCACCGACTATTCATGAATTTTGCCTCTTCCACCTTTTGCTGTGCGAAAAACATTCATTCCATAATAATAATTTTCATATAATGAATCTAAATATTTTAAATCTTGTTCTGTTCTGGCAATCTCATTAGGGATTGCATGAGGATCATTTTTTAGCTGGCTAAGTTTTTTCCTAGTTTCCTCAAAAAGTTCATTTAATCCAGATTCATAGTTAGATGCTCCCCCAAATTCTGGACTAAGAATGAATTCTGGTTTGTATTGTGGAGTATTATCTGTTGGAATCTCTACTTTTCTTGAAAGCTCTTCTTGTTCATCTTCTGAAAGCACCGGCCTTGGTGGAACTAGTTCCTTTTTACTTAAGAAAAATTCGGGTTCCCCCATTTCTCGTCTAAAAATACGTTCCTGACTATGTTTGTCAGTAAATGATGCAATTGAAGCCTTTACTGCAGCCACTATTTTTGCTGCTTCCTCATATTCTTTTTGAGCTGCAGCTTCAACTGCCGCCTTTGCAGCTTTTGCCTTTTCAGCTGCTTTCTTTGCTGCTGCTTCTGCCAATTCGGCTGCTTCTGCGGCTGTTAATCCATGTTTCTTTTGGGACAAATCCTGTGGATTTTCAGCAGACATTATAATTACATCATTTAGGGTTAAATTTTAAGTTTTTACCAGTCTTAGAAGAGGTTACAAGATTCTGGTTAGCGAACCTTTTTAAATAAATTCGATGAAATTACATCATGTCACTTCTCTTAAAAGATCGAGTATACACAATGGAATCCTCAACTGCAAAAAGAGGTGTTTATCCATTGCATGGTTACAAGCTTGGAATCTACCGACTGCCAATAAAGCTCGAAGACCCGTTAGAAATCAAATCAGTTGTAGAGGGACTCAAAAAGACCTTCACGATGGATACCTATGCTGACAGAATCTATGCAACATACACTTGGATGGAGGAAAATATGACAGATAACGAAGCAAAAGGATATGAACAAGTTGAACTTTCTGTCACGGTCGAAATCGTAACAGGCGAAGTAATTGATATGATTTACCAAATTTTCCCAATAGAAAAGTTTGGAGACCCACAGTGGGTAAAAAATTATCGCAAAAAGGCTGATCATTTTGCAAAAATGATAATCGATACAATTTTACGAAATACCATTTTAGCAGACAAAATGGTTAGCTACTATTTCAAAACAAAAAAACTAGGACAAGATGCAGCTATTCAACAACTAGAAGAGCTCACACCACTTGCAAAAATCGTTTCAGATGCTAAACCAAAAATAATGATTGAAGAACCTCAAGAAACTGGAGCAGTACGAGATGTTGGTGGACCATTGACTAGCCCAAAACCTGGACCGATCGATGTGGAGTACAAATCACACATGCCTCCTTCTGGAACATTTGTTGTTCCAGCAAACAAGCAAGTCATAAAGACATGGGGAAAAGGATCAAACAATGGAAGGCTTGGTGTTTGGGGAGAGTTTGTATCAGTTGACTTTGATATTTGTGTCGCAGATGGTGCATGTATTGACGCGTGTCCTGTTAATGTCTATGAATGGTTTGATACACCTGGGCACGTGTCATCCGAGAAAAAACCACTAATGGCGCGAGAATCAGACTGCATATTTTGCTTGGCTTGTGAAGGCGTCTGTCCACCACAAGCAATAAAGATCTTCGCGCTAAAATAATCAAAAAAAAGGTCATGTGAGTCAGGCCAAGAAATTATTTGTACCTGAATTTCTCCAGAAAATAATAGATCAATGGATATCCAATAGAGTAATTGGTAAGCTTTTAACAATTCGAGTTGATTAAATAATTCAACCAAGAATAACACATATGGTAAAGCAAACGACTCTAGATAGCTGGTTATTACAGCATTTTTCTGATCTTCTCAGAAAAGGAGCGTTAAATGTTGTAAAGACTGGGACACCCATTGTCCTTTATCGAAACATGATAGAAGAAGAAGAAGACTCTCATGAAGAAACGGTGTGTACATTAACTGAGGGGCACGTGATTGTTCAAGTTGTAACGTCAGGTGGAGTAATAGTTCCAAGCTTTCAACAGCAATTTGTTTTTACATTTGATCAATTTCCAGATTGGTTGATGAAAAAAAGTAAAGATCTCTTGCTTCAATGCGTTGAATTTCTTGAAGAACAACTAAAGTAACAGATTATAAAACCATGAAAATGAGAAGCTTTCATGCGATTATTAGAGTACCAAGCAAAAAGCTTGTTTTCTGAATATGGAATACGCATTCCAAAAGGATTAACATCTACAAATATAGAACAAGGCAGAAAAGATGCCAGTGTAATTGGATTTCCTTTTGTCATCAAAGCCCAAATGGCAGTAGGTGGCAGAGGAAAAGCTGGTGCAATACAAAAATGTCATAATTTTGATGAGTTTGAGTTAAAATATCCTGAAATAATGCAAAAAATTGTCAAGGGAGAGAAGGCAAAAGCAATCTTGTTAGAGCAAATGCAAGAATACAAAAAAGAATTATACCTTTCCTTGTTTCTAAACAGAAGTAAAAGATGCTATACTGTAATTGCCTCATCTGAGGGAGGAGTCGAGATTGAATCAGTCAAGAACCAAATTATTCGTGAAGTAGGACTTGGTCATGTTGATAAAAACACTGCAGAAGAGGTCGCAAACGCAATAGGTCTAAAAAATAACAGCATAGAAGAATTTGTAAATCTTGTTCAAAAATTATCAAAACTGACAATTGAAAAAGAAGCCGAGCTTGCAGAAATAAACCCAGTAGCCGTGCTAAATGACGGTACACTACTTGCCCTTGACGGCAAAGTCATAATTGATGACAATGCCATGTTCAGGCACGAAGAATTAAGAAAGTTCCAGGAGGTCTCTGAGCTTGAAGAACGTGCTGAAAAAAGCGGCTTTTCATTGGTAGAACTTGATGGAAACATAGCAGTCGTAGGAAATGGCGCAGGACTAGTCATGTCATCACTCGACATGCTTTCAGATCATGGTGGAAAACCAGCCTGTTTTCTTGATGTTGGCGGTGGCGCAACAACTGAAACTGTGTATGAAGCTCTCACTTTGATTAGCGGGATGAAAAAAGTAAAAGGGATTCTTGTAAATCTTTATGGTGGAATTGTAAAGACAACAACTGTTGCAACTGCGTTTATCAAGGCTTACGAAAATAGATTAATTGACATTCCGGTATTTGCAAGAATGTCAGGCGCAGAAGCTGACAAATCAAAAGAGGTGTTAAAAAATTCTAAGACAAAAATGTTTGATACTGTAGAAGAGGCGATTAATGCAGCAGTGATTGGAGTGAATAAAAGTGGCTGACCTTTTTGAAATTTTAATCGGAAACGAAGAGGAAAAAGACTATAAGAAAAAATCAGTAATTGCCCAAGGAATTACTGGCAAGTTTGGTTCTTTTCACACACAACAAATGATAGCATATGGAACAAATATCGTGGCTGGAGTAACACCAGGTAAGGGTGGACAAAAATTTGAGAATGTTCCAATTTATGAAACTATGGGAGAGGCAGTTTCTGCTACTGGTGCAAAGATTTCCATAGTCTTTGTTCCTGCAAAATTCTTCAAAGATGCTGCTATCGAGGCATTGGAGGCAGGAATCAAACTACTCGTTGCCATACCAGAGCATGTTCCAGTAAGAGACGCCATGATAATACTCGATCTTGCCAAGAAAAAAGACGCCATAATGATTGGGCCAAACACTCCAGGGATAATAATTCCTGGAATAATAAAAATTGGAATCATGCCTGCAACCCCTTTTAAACCAGGCAGAATCGCTGTTCTTTCAAGAAGTGGTACTTTGATGTATGAAGTTTCACACAATCTTTCTGTTGCTAACTTTGGCCAAAGCGTTTCACTTGGAATTGGTGGTGATCCGATTAACGGAACTACGGTTATTGAAGCATTTGAGATGATAAGGAAATTACCTAACGTAGATGGAGTGGTGGTAGTGGGTGAGATTGGAGGAGATGCGGAAGAGCTACTTGCACAGCACATCATCGATTCAAAGTTTGACAAGCCAGTTGTGGCATATATTGCAGGTAGAGCTGCTCCAAAAGAAAAGAGAATGGGTCATGCGGGTGCAATAATTTATGGGACTTACGGCTCTGCAGAATCCAAAGTTTCAATGTATGCTAAAGCTAACGTTCCAGTAGCAAAAAGACCTGCAGAGGTACCCATGCTTTTAGCGGGCAAACTTGATGGCAAAAAGGGTTAGAATATAATAGAGTAAATAAGGAGAAATATAGAAAATGCCAATCACTGATCCGCTAAAGAAACAAATTGCACAAAAGGCCAGACTTCATTTTAAAGTCTGCTTTGGTTGCGGTGCAAAGAATCCAATGGGTGCATCAAGATGCCGCAAGTGTCATAGTGGTTATTTACGACTCAAAAACAGAACCTTAGGAATCAAAAAGTAACATTGCAACAATCCATTTTTTGAATCCATTTTCCTACTCAATTTTTAGAAATTATTTCTCAAAATTCTTTCCTCAATGCATTTTAAGTAATAAAAAAATTTGTGAATTAGAGTAATCAATTTATCCTATCAAGCATATCGCATTGCAGACCATAGGACTCTGATGGAATGAAATAAAAATATGGCAATCCTTTGACCGATTGGAGATACTGTGGTCGCTCTAAATCTCATCTTCCTAAAAAATTACTGGATCGGAAGGGATTCGAACCCTCGACCTTTGCGGGATTATTCCTTACGCAGTGTGAGTGCGTCATCCTAACCAGCTAGACGACCGATCCGAGTTTGTTTGATTTTAGCACTATTTAG
>JAHEYZ010000040.1 GCA_023251295.1 Nitrosotalea sp.
AATTGCATCGTATTGTGCATCAAAATTTGCTATGCTAGGATTCTCAGAAGGACTATATCATGAATTAAAAGGAACCGGTGTTGGTATTACTGTAGTTAGTCCCATAATGGTTAGAACTGATTTTTTTAATCACTCTTCATTCAAATCAATGCCAAAATATTCGCCAACATCACTTAATTCAAAAAATGTAGCAAAAGCGATAGTAAAGGCATCTGCCTCACCAAGACTTGAGATAATCATACCGTCATTTGTGAGAGGAGCTGTATGGTTAAAGCACACAATCCCATATTTAATAAATCCAATCTTAGGAGCAGCTTTTAGGAAACAAATGAGATCACAAAAATTATGAATTTTTAGAGAAAATTATTTTAATTAATTATAATCTATTCTTCTACAGATTCTACTGAGCCTGCTGTATCAGAACCAACATCCATCAATTCCAAATTTGTTAGTTCAAACTGGTATATGGCATTCATTTCAATCTCCATTTCTTTTTTTAGAAGATCAACAAGTTTTTTGCTTAATGGGGCCTTCATAGCATTAAACGTGAATTCATACACAACACCCTTCATCAATTCCACCAGCTTTACTTTTTTTGGTAAATCTAAAGTTATAATGCGTCTTCCATCCTCCACTTCTTCATACAATTGAACGTCAATCTTCATATCCTTATCATAGATCTCAAGAATGTAACCTGTTCTTGTCTGTGACTCGGGTTTTCCAAACTTTACATTTTTTATTTCATCCTGTGCCCATTTTGGAAGTTCTTTTGCCATCTGCTTTCACTCAACCATTAATTCTGTTTATCTTTTTTACTTGATTGCCACCAATCTCTGTATTCATCATGCTTATCCTCACGTGTCTTCTCACGACGATTTAATCTATCTCTAATATCGCTTATTTGTTCTCGTGTTGCATACAAACCACATTTTTTACAGATAAAGTGTTTTGTATTCAAATCAAATTTCATCTCAGTGACTATCTGCTTGGCTGCGCATTCGGGACAATCAGTCAATGACGCCCCTCATCAAAATTATCCATAAAAGCTTTTGGTCAATCCTGGTACGCGGTTAATGTCGTCATCCCTTGCGGTCAGTTCGCCCATCGAAAAACCCGCGTACCAGATCTGCTACATTAACGTAGAAAAATTATAATCTTTTCTAATCTTCAAGCATTTCTGAAATTAGTTCTGCTGTGTTTTCAGCTCCGTTCACATCAAAACTCCTAGAAAATTCTATAAGTTGTTCCTCATATTTGTTATAATTATTCTGTATTTCGAAGACAGCTTGCACCACCTGTTTAGTATTATCTGCAAGAATTCCAAGTTTCCTTTCTTCCGCCCATTTTATCTGATTTGTATGTTCATCATAAACAGGAATTCCTATTATCGGTTTTGCTTTGGCACCAATAATTTCTCCCATCGCCGTATGTGAACCATTTATGACTGCATAATTACAATGATTCAAAACTGTATCTTTTTCTTGTTCTGATAAAAATCCCACATCGATCTGAATCCAATCAAGACTGTGTTCTAGCGCATCTGAAATAGAGTAAGTTTTACCATCGATTCCTTTCACTTTATCTATAGTGGAATCTTTTTGTGCATGTGAAACAAGCCGTTTTTGTTTTTTCAATTCTTCTGAGTGGAAAGCTTCCTCATATTTTTTACCAGTAAACTCTTTTGTAGATCTATTACCTGTTTTCATCCAATATCCAAAATCTGTATTTTCAATCAATTTTTCTAAATCTGTTTTTGGTTTATGATTTGTCACTTTAACGTTTGAAAAATGACCTGCGTAAACAACCTTTTGTTTTATTTTTTTTGGAAAATTCAAATTATATTCACATATGGTATTAGGAGGAGGAGAATCAGCCACAACTATCTTAGTTGCTTTTGCAATTTGCTTTGATATGTAAATCAAAGATGGATAAAAGAAAAAATGAGATTTCCAAAGTTTTGGTCTAAATTGATTTGTTACAAAAATTGAATTGATTCCTCGCTTTTCTGCTAATATATTGGAGCCCATATCTCCATCATTTATCACCAAATCAAATCTTTGTGAATTGTAGAGATTTGCTTCCTTTTTCAAATAATCTGAAATTTGAAATAAGAGGGGCGGATTTCCAGCAATTGGTAACAAAAAATTTAACATAGAAAGTATGGCGCTAGGTCCACGATTACCATCTATCGGTGTTGGCATCAACATTTCATGTATCTGTTGTTTCTTTTGTGGAAATTTTTGTAATAATTTTTTATATATTTCCCCTTTACTACAATAATGCATTTCGAACTCATCTTTGATATATTCAGGCAAAACTCTGTCAAGTGCCATCATCCTGCTATAATGTCCATTTCCCCATGGATAGATAAACTGTCCTAACTTTTTCATCGATACAAATCAACTCATTTCTCGTTTAAATTCTCAATGCTCTGACTTCAAAGAGTCAATTATGTCGTGTATATTTGTTGGACCTAACGTAATAGTTATCGTCTTTATATTACGAAGCGAAATTTGAGAAATTTTATTAATTTTACCCTTTGGTAAGTCTTTCTTGAACTTTGTTCTACATAGATTTTCAATTTTAGACATGTATTTTCCCAAACCAATCTCATTAGCAATATCAAAAATGCTGTTATCTATGCCTGATAGGGGAAACCAAGGAATAATGTTCTTTAGAAACACACGCATTGCATTATGTTCTATAAACCACGCAGGAAATATTAGGGGTGAAATTGCAAGCGAAATTCTATCCACACTGCTTCTTTTTGCAAAAGACAAAAGAATTTCTGTTATCATCGCAGTTTTAAATAAAATTGATCTCATAGAAGACTTCATTTCAAGTTTACAAAAATGTAATTCAACTTTAGTTTGTAATAGTTTATGTAGAATTTGGTTTAACATTTTAACTATATTAAGAAGTTCAGATTCATTACTATAACAAACTAGAATTTTTACATCAAAACCCATTTTGAGAGTTTGAAGACATGCTATTACTGAAATCTCATCATATATACAACAAAGAATTTTTTGGTTTTGTGATTTATTGGGAATGCCTCCCATACCTTTGTCTATAAAAATACATACATACGCGTGCGATTTTGTGGTATACGTATAAATGATTTTGTCGTAACTTGATTCTGTACCAGGTTTTGTTTGAAAGTTAACTGTCTTTTCTATTAATGCTGATGTAGCTGCAAGTTCAATATCTTTTGGTACATAATCAGTGGCTGTACCATCTACTTTGACATAAAATTTTTCTCCTTTGAGGAGAAGATTAGCACCTACTGTAGCTATGGTTGAAACTATGACATTAAAACTATTTTCTATTTCCTTAGCTATGGCAACTTTTTCTATTCCAAAAAGTGATGTTATAGCTGATGAAACAAATACAGGATCATCAGATTCTACTATTATTACAGAATCATTTTTACGGATTTTACTGAAACCAAGTTTTTTTGTTTTGAGGATTATGGATATACCTGATACAAGATAGTCGATTTTGTTAAGGGAATACAAGGAAGGAAAAACAACAACTACATTTTTGCTCATTTTGTTTCTTAATTCAAAGTCATTTATAACTCTAGGATGACGCCTTGTTGACCCAGCAATAATTATATGTCCATATCAGAAACAGTTTTTTTATGGCAAAATTTACTTTTGAACAAATCAATCAATTAAATAATACTTTAAAAACTCCACAGGAAATTCTAAAGTGGGCACTTGACAACCTTCATCCAAAGGTAGCCTTTGCATCAAGTTTCGGTGCAGAAGACGTTGTAGTTATTGATATGCTTATGAAAATAAGTCCAAAGGCAAGAATCTTTACACTGGATACCGGCAGACTGAACCAGGAAACATATGACGTTATGGACGAAATACGAAACAAATATACCATAAACATTGAAGTGATGTTTCCAGATCAGAATGAAGTAGAACAAATGGTTCGAGTAAATGGAATGAACTTGTTCTATCAGAGTATGGGAAATAGAAAACTTTGTTGTGGGATAAGAAAGGTTCATCCATTAAATAAAATGCTTTTAACTCTTGAGGGATGGATAACAGGATTACGGGCTGATCAAACACAAAACAGGTCAGATACTAAAAGAATTGAAATTGATGAACAACACAACAACATGATCAAAGTAAATCCAATTATTGATTGGAATTGGGATCAGGTATGGGAATATATCAAAGCAAACAAGATTCCTTACAACAAGCTACATGACAAAGGATATCCAAGTATTGGCTGTGAACCTTGTACACGTGCAATAAAATCAGGTGAGGATTTAAGAGCAGGTCGCTGGTGGTGGGAAACCGATCCAGAAAAGGAATGCGGATTGCACGCAGATCACGGTAACAAGTGAGTCTTTTGGAAAAAAGCAACGGTATTGCTGCTCCGCACGGTGGTAAATTAGTAAACAGATTTACAACAAAAAATCCTTCTGGAATGTTTACCGTTTCAATTGATGCAGATCTAGCAAATGATGTAGAAAACATAGCAGATGGCATTTTTAGTCCTCTTGAAGGATTCTTACCACAAGAAGATTTTGAAAGCGTAGTTAACAAAGGAAGATTATCAAATGATCTCCCATGGACAATACCAATCGTGTTAGATGTTGACAAGCAGACTGCTATAAAAATGAAGGATGCTTGTGATGTTCTCCTGAGAAATCCGGAAGGTAATGATTTTGCCATTTTACATGTAGAAGATGTGTACTCTTTTGACAAAACTACAACTGCAAAAGGCGTTTATGGAACAACAGATCCGAATCATCCGGGAGTTGCAAAAACCATATCAATGCAAGACATTCTTGTGGCTGGTAAAATCGACTATATGAAAAGACCAAAAGAAATTCCTATACGAAAATATCGAAAAACTCCCGCAGAAACAAGGGTAAGTTTCGAAAAAGCTGGTTGGAAGACAATTGTAGCCTTTCAAACAAGAAACGTGCCACACGTTGCACATGAAATGCTTCAAAAAACATCTCTGAATACTCACGATGGGCTTTTTATTAATCCTCTGATAGGAAAGAAAAAATCAGGTGATTTTACAGATGACGTCATAGTAAGTGCGTATGAGTCACTCATTAAACACTATTATCCACAAGGCAGATGTTCTCTGGCAACACTTCACACAGAGATGAGATATGCTGGACCAAAAGAAGCGATTCACCATGCGATAATGAGGAAAAACTTTGGTTGTACTCATATAATAATAGGTCGCGATCATGCGGGCGTTGGAACTTTCTATGATCCATTTGCAGCACAGAAAATATTTAGTGAATACCATGACCTTCAGATAGAACCCGTCTTTTATCCGGCATTTTTTTATTGCAAAAAATGTCTTTCTTTTGCAAGTGAAAGAAACTGTCCACACGGAACAGAATTTCAAGAACAGTTGAGTGGCACTAAATTAAGAACTATGATACTTGAGGGACAGACTCCTTCTGAATACATGATACGTCCAGAAGTATCTGAGATTATAATGAATTGGAACAAACCATTTGTTGACTAGATTTTTATTAAAACCAATTTCAGCCAGATTTGTGCAAACAAGTATTGTTTTATTTTTTATAATTTTGATTCAAATTCTTCCTGCATATGCACAGATTCCATCAAACCCTTCAGTCCGTATGGAATCGGTTGACATTCCGTATGAAAATTTCAATGTAGTTAGTAACAATGCAATTAGTGGTACATTCGAAAATGTGCATACAAAAAACTGGCAACTTAATGTTGAAAACCAGCTTGTATATGCGAATCCAAACGGTAATGCAGCAATCAGACTGTATGATGGTGAGGATAGAACAAAATTTATTGAAATTGGAATGGGTAGTTCCCCAGATATGAAATTCTGGGTTGCAATACAAAATCCAGATGTTGGATATACAGTCCTTCATGATCAAAAACAGGGAGGTTGGAATCACGATGATGAAATAGTTATCGTATATGCGGATGATCTTGGTCTTACAATAAACAATGGGAAAAGAATCGTGATTTCTAACCTGAGTCTTGATTATTACAAGATAAAGGATTTTTCAGTATATGGAATGGAATCGTCT
>JAHEYZ010000041.1 GCA_023251295.1 Nitrosotalea sp.
AACATACACTGACATCAAGCCATATGATTCCAAGCCAATAGTAGGTGCAACAGCCTACAAGCACAAGGCAGGAACACATCTAGCAGCAATTCTGCGAAACCCCGCAGCATACGAACCAATCGAACCCAAAGTAGTAGGTAACAGACGAAGGATAGTCTTTGGTGAACTGGCAGGCAAAAATGGTGCAGCCTATCTCATGTCACTTTTGGGTCTAGCCCAAAATGATGATGATGCAAAAGCGGTAGCGGCGGGACTAAAGAATTTGCGCATGGGTGATTTGCTTGAAATTCCACTGGATGATAGGCTTGAAAAAAAGATAATTAATGACACCCAAATTAAGATAAAGTCAGGTAAGCAAGATGAAATGTCCAGAATGTGATGCAACCATCACTCCTCCAAAGGATGCACTCGAAGGAGAGATAATAACATGCCCAGATTGTGGCGCAAGCTTTGAGTTAGCAAAAGGATCTTCAGGCTTTGAGTTAAAACCAGCACAAACTGTTGGTGAGGACTGGGGCCAGTGAGCTCCGGATTATCGATTCTTTACGACACCATCCGGTGGGAAGAAAAATCTCTTTTTGACGCTGCAAAAAAGAATGGAGTCAACGTGGAGATGGTTGATTGTAAGAATTTATTTGTTAGTTTGGATAAAACCAAAGAAAAATTTGAAACTGTGATACAGCGATGCGTTAGTTATTACCGGAGTCTACACTCTACTGCGGCACTTGAAGGAAAGGGAGTAAATGTGATAAACTCCTTGAACACAAGTATTTTTGCAGGAAACAAGCTGTTCACTCATATGCTTTTACAAAAATATGGGGTTCCTACTCCATTTAGTGCTGTAGCATTTTCTGAAGAATCTGCACTTGAAACTCTAGAATCCAAAGGATATCCAATGGTTCTAAAACCAACAGTGGGAAGCTGGGGAAGAATGATTGCATTACTAAAAGATCGTGATTCTGCAGAAGGGATAATGGAAAGCAGAGAAAGAATGTATCCAATTTACCAAGTGTATTATCTTGAAGAATTTGTTCAAAGACCACCGCGTGATATTAGAGCAATAATGATAGGAGACAAAGTTGTTGCTGCAATCTATAGATATTCTGGAGATGGTCAGTGGAAAACTAACATGGCACTAGGAGGTAAGGCAGAAGAATGTAAGATCACAAAAGAGATGGAAGATATTTGTATCAAAGCAAAAAATGCAGTACAAGGACAGATAGTTGGTGTAGATTTGATGGAAAGTAGAGAAAAAGGACTGGTTGTGCATGAAGTAAACAACACAACAGAATACAAAAATACCGTGAGAGTTACTGGTGTAGATATCCCAGCCTTGATGATAGATTACGCATTAAAATCGAGAAAATAAGAATTGGACTCTTCAATAACCATAACACCTAGGTTTTCAGTAAAGATGCTTGAGAAGGCGCTTAGACTTTATACTCCTTCTCTTTCTGAAAAACCATTTGCAGAGTTTTTGGCAGATAAATGTGATGATTTAGGGTTTGAAAACATACACATCGATGAAGTAGGAAATCTAATTGCGACAAAAGGATCTGGTTCTCCAAAGATACTTTTGTGTGGTCACATGGACACAGTTCCTGGCAAAATCAAAGTCAAAAATGACAATGGTTTTCTTTACGGGCGAGGTGCGTCTGATGCAAAAGCTCCACTTATGTCCATGCTTCTTGCTGCAGCAACAATGCAAAATCATACCGGAACAGTAGTTTTTGCCGCTGTAGTTGACGAAGAAGGAAATGCCACCGGTATCAAGAGTCTTGTAAAGCAAAAGCTTGACATCGATTACGCAATTTTTGGCGAACCAAGTGGAATAAGAAACATCACGATCGCCTACAAGGGAAGAATTGCTATCAATCTTAAAATAAACGTAGGAAATAGTGCACACGCAAGTGCACCATGGCTTGCAAAAAATGCAATTGATGAGGCGTATGTGTTTATCAGCGCTCTAAAAAATGAGCTAGAAGGAAATCAAGCAAACAAACCAAAAGGAATGCTACTTACAGCAACTCTCACGGAAATAAAAGGGGGAACAAGCCATAATGTAACGGCAGTGGAATGTGATGCCATAATGGACATTAGAATTCCAGTAGACATGAATTGCAAATCAGTTGGAGAAAAAATAGCTACTACAGTTCAAGAAGTTGCCAAAAAACAAGGAGTTAGTGCGTTTTATTCTGTATTAGATGAAACAGAACCATTTGAAGCTCCACATGATTCACCACTTGTTAGGGCTTTAACATTGGGTGTAATCGATGTAGAAAAAACGAGACCACAGCTAATTCGTAAAACAGGAACTGGTGACATGAACATAATTGGAAATGCATTAAACATTCCTGTAGTAACATATGGCCCAGGAGATCCACATGCATCACATACAATTGATGAACGAGTTTCAATTGACGAGTTTCTTAGAAGTATAGAAGTCTTCAAGCAAATGTTATATCACTTGAAGAGATTACACGGAAAGTCAAAACAAATCGCGTAAGCTCAAAATAACCAGATTCTCAAACCCAATTATGCTGTGGTTTGTGGGTCTTGGTATTTCGGGTGCAGACGGAATTGGTTCTGATGTAATAAAGATTCTCAAAAAAGCAGATCTTGTCTATTTGGAGATTTTTACTAGTCCAATTACAAAATCAGAATTAATAAAGATCAAAAAGATTGTAAAAGGTGGGTTTAAGACAGCCCCACGATGGTTAGTTGAGGATGGAAAGGCCATTCTTAAGGAAGCAAAAAAGAAAGAAGTCGTACTACTCTCATATGGAGATCCTTACATTGCTACCACCCACATTGAATTGAGAACAAGAGCAATCTCAGAAAGGATTCAAACAAAAACAATTCATGCTGCATCTGCAATTACTTCCATTATTGGTGAATGCGGTTTTCATTTTTACAAGATAGGCAAGGTTGTCACCATGATGAAAGATCAACAATCCGTTTCCAGTGTATACTATACACTTTATGATAATTTAGTAGCTGGAAATCACACCATAATAATTTTGGAATTCAATAATGATGCCAAATTTTTCTTAAACCCAAATGATGCTTTTTCTAGCTTGCGTTTGGCAGAAGGTGGTCAAAAAAGAAATGTAATTGATAATTCTACTTTTGCGGTGGTTGCATCAAGAATAGGGGCAAAAAATCAAAAGATAACAGCAGGGAAAATTTCAAGTCTAGAAAATATAGATTTTGGACAACCGCCACACACTATCATAATTCCAGGCAGAATGCACTTTACAGAATCTGATGCACTAAAAGTCTTAACAAAATGTCTTGATGCCCCTTTTGATAACTCTTCAAGGATTCAAAAAATTTCAGAGCAGATGTTACAAAAGTATATTCCAAAAGCAAGAAAGGCATTAGAAGAAGTAACAAACCGTTTCAAAGATGACAAAAATCTCCAATCAGTTTTAGAAAATGCTGAACTGTATCTTGATGATGCAGAGAAATTTCAGAGTCAGGGAAAAGAAGAGCTTGCCGTTTTAAGTATAGGATATGCTGAAGGGTTGATTGATGCCTTGCGTTTTTCAAAGGGAGTAGATCCTTGGGCATAGAGTTTATAGATGAAAAGAGAATAGGAGTCTTGTTTTAGTGATATAGGTGGATGCTCTAGACAAGGAGATAATATCAGCGCTGTATGTTTCCTCGATTTCAGGTGAGGATGCTATTTCAATAATTAGAAAAAAACTTCCTGTTAATCCTGATCATCTAAAAGCAAAGATTGAGTCTTTTGTAAAAAATGGAATTGTAGAATCTGACAAAAAAACACTGACAGATCTTGGTAGATCAGCAATAAGGGTAATTCTTGCTGGCGGAGTCTTTGATATCATACATCCTGGGCACATACACACTCTAAGAGCTGCCAAGGCATTAGGAAATGTGTTAATAGTTGTAATAGCGACTGATCAGACTGCACAAAAGATGAAACATAGATTGCCGCTTCACAATATGGAGCTTAGACGCGACCTTGTGAATTCTCTTTTGATGGTAGACCATGCTGTGGTGGGACATGAGGGAGATATTTTCAAGACGGTAGAACTTGTGAGACCAGATATCATAGCGTTAGGATATGATCAGATCCATCAAGAAAAATTCATCACTGATGGCTGTAAGAAGATTAATGTTAATGCAAGCATTGCAAGATTACAGTCTCCTATCCCTGACATCAAAAGCTCAAAGATAGAGAGCGAATACGGTGAGTCAATTTATAGAATTTAGATCCTTTTTTCGCTTTCACATAAAGGACATTTTAGGCCGTTTGTTTTAAAACCGCAATTTTTACACTTGAGTGAAATGTAACTGTTCTTTGAAGATTTTATTATTTTGTAGATTAGTCCACATGCAATTAAGACCCCCGTTGCAATTCCAATCCAAATTATGACCATATTAAATTAGATCCACTTTCGTTAATAATTAGTTTGAGATTGGGTATATTTTGATGAAATTGGCACTCTGATGGATATTTGTGAACCACTAGAAAGTTTTGCTACCTTTTTGATATTTACTTGTGAAATCAACTCCAATATAGAATCGTCATAATGTGTTCTTTCCAGAATTATGAGCATACCATCGACTGAATTGTTAACCTTCGCAGGATAACATTTTACCCAGCCATAAGTTCGCTTTCCATCAGAAAAACCATCAATCCTTATTCCTTCACGTACGTCAAGCTCCTGTTTTGCTTCAACAAATTTTTTGTCTTTTAATTTTACATTTAACGTACCTGGAAATGGTATGTAACCAAGTTTTGACTTGAATTGTCTTGTATACCCTTTCATTGACATATAGTATGCACCTTCGCCCATTCCAGAAATTATATTCCCTATAAATTCAATATATGATGGGGCAGACTCTAAGCTTGATTTTAAAATAGTAGATATCTTTACCATTTCTGCGTGTCCTTTTGGTGTAATTCTAACTGAGAATTTTTGCCCGTTTCTGATTCGTTCAATATATCCATCCTGTTCTAATTCCAAAAGGTGTTTCGATGCAGCTTGTTGTGATCTTTGAATGTTTTTTCCAAGTGATGATGTAGTAATAGAAACAAAGTTGTGTCTTGCACCTTTTGCCAAAAGCTCAGCAAGAGTCAGAATATGTTGAACCTTAAGATCAGGCATTAAAGAATTAGGCAACACCGAGGTCTGTAAATGTTTTGAGAACCAGACCATCTGTGTTTTTTAGATTAGCTATTCTATGTCCTATAACGCACTCTATTCCTGCTAGTTTTGCGGCATCGATGAGTCTTTGAGTTATGATTCCGTCTAGAACCAAGTATTTTATTCCAGAATCAGCCGAGAGTTTTGCTACCACCTCACTTACTGGCACCTTGAAGAGTTCATTAAGATCATCATCAAGAGCTACTGCTTCAAGTGATTCATTTAGATTTTCATAGACTTTTTTTGCCACATTTGCAATAGATTCATCTTTTGGATCTTTAAGCATAGGTTTTGCGGTTTCCCTTTTCATGTCTTCGGCAGTTTCCTTTAGTATGTCAGCAATCTGTTGTGGAGTGAGCTCTTCAACCTCAACTCCTTCAGGTGCACGATGAACTACATCGACGTTAACCATTGCTTTGAGTTCTTTTAGTATAAAGCCCCCAGCTCTATCTCCATCCAAGAATGCTACAACTTTTGATTTGGAATTGCAGAGTTCTTTTATGGATTCGTCTATTCTTGCACCTTCAATTGCAAGTGCGTTATCAAAACCAGCTCGTAACAAGTTTATGACATCAGCTCTTCCTTCAACCAAAATTATCCATGGAGAATCAAAAACTCCAGAACCACATGCTAGTTTTTCTCTTCCAAATGTAGTAAGTTTACCAGTACCACCTTCTGATACATCCTTTAACATCTCTTCGCCTTCACTGATTGTTTTTGTAGACCATTTCTGGACAATTGCTTTTGCCCTATCTACAATCTCTTTTTTCTTTGCTGATCTAACATCATCTATGGCTTCTAGTTTAAAGTGTGCTACAAAAG
>JAHEYZ010000011.1 GCA_023251295.1 Nitrosotalea sp.
ATAGATTACGCCATCGTTTAAAAGTGTGTAAAGTGATTTTTTACACCCTTCAGAAATTCCAACATTTGCTGGTATCTCTACCTTTTGTTTATCTACAATAAGCTCAAAAGTTGCAGAGATCTTGTATTTTATATCTCTATTATTGATACACTGTTTGAGTGGATCATCTGCACTTAGAAAACCTATTACACCAAAGCTAGCAAAATATGCACCCAATGCTACGGCCGCAGTTATGCCAAGGAATTTTATAGTTTTTTTCCTTTTTGCAGGATCTCCCATTCCAGGCCAAATCATATGACCACTCTGATTGACTTTGGTTATAATGATTTTGCCCATTTAGTAATGCATTGATTTGGAGCATGCCTTACTACCACTAGGTATGAAATTAAGAAAATGAAAAGGAGGAGTGGGTTTTAGATCACTTGCCACGGTCTGGTTGCAAATGTCACTACATAACCAACTGCTATGATTATAGACTGGTATGCAATGTTTGCATACGGAATTGGTTTTAGTATCTTTTCGCCTTCGACCACGACTGTTTGTCCTGGACCAAGTCCTGGACCAATTGAAGCAATGTTAAGTTGTGTGTGCATGTGATAAACTCCTGGCTCTAGTGCTTTGACTACAAGCGTATAGTCAACAACACCGTTTCCTGGGATATCAAAGACATTGCCTGGTGGATCTCGTGATATGAATTCCCATCTGTTACCTGCATTTGTTGATTCACCGTAAACAGAAAGCCATCCTCTTAGATCTCGTTGTATCAGACTTACCAAGGTACCTTTCACTGTCAGGAGTTCTCCTGTATTCAATGATTGTCTTGAAAATGTCTCATCTTCAATTCTGACGAAACGACTTTGGAGTTGTGCCTGTACACCATGTGCCTCTGCTTGTTGAATCATTTGACCTATGGTAGGGCCAACTGCTCCCAATGCAACAATCACACCTAGTGCTGCTACGATTAATTTTTTATTTATCATAGTCATCCGTAACTATTCCATGACAGAAAGACCAACGATATATGTTTTGCCCTGAAAGTCATTAAGAGAAAAAATCCTTATGGGGAAAATAAGATAATCATTGATGATTAACATCATTCTGCTATTTCGTAATGTTGTATTTTCTAGATATTTTATAGAGTATTAATAAAAAATTTTCTAATATTCTTACGATTAGATTAATAAAATAAAATAAAAAAACCTGATTTCTGAGTTCATGTTTTATATATGGAGCAAACATCAAGTGTACATGGCACAAATGCCGGCACTTATTCCAAAAGAAGTCGAGATCCAAAGACTGAAAAAGATTTGGATGATCGTCATCTCAATGGGATCTACAGCGGCATCCGTGGAAGTCGACAACTTTGTCGATGGTTCACTACATCAAACTTCTATCAGAGATAGTGCATTCACACCAGCACACTGGTGGCTCTACAGTCACTTTGTAGCGTTGCCATTAGGTTGGGGTGCTGTCTCAATATATGATAGAAAGGTACCAATTCTAAGGGGTCCAAATAACTCCATGAACACTGGTTTAAAGATGACCATACTGGGTTATCTGGCAACAATGTTTACAATTGGTGTCAACGAGATGTGGCACTTCTGGTATGTAGAAGAAATCTTTGCAGTACCAAACCACTGGATGTTCAATATGGGTGTGGTCGTTGCATTCATGGGCGCACTTGCCTATGTAGTAAGAGTATATGCACGACTGGTCGAACTTGGCGCAGAAACTCCAGGTGAGAATCCATATGTTGCTGAAATGTACAAGATGGCCCTAGAAGGCAAACTGTACAGCAGATCCATCCCATAGAAAAGTACGCGCAAAAGCGCACTCTTTTTCTTATTTTAAATCACCTAGCAGTTTTCCTCTCAAATACCGGAAAGACTTAAAAGTATACGGATTATTATATTGCCAAATGACCTTACCAAAAGGATTCGGCTCTGGCGGTGGCGCATCTAGTTCTGATGTAAATAAGATGATAGGCAAGCGTGTTGAAAACATGATTGGCCTGTATACTCTTAGCTATGTCGCAGCCTGGCTATCGACATTTGCTGGTACTGCAGTTGGATACTTTTACTATCCATGGGCTTATCCAGCACCAAGCGGTCACTATGCGTTTATCGTACTGACTGTCATTGAGGCAATTGGTTACCTCTTCTGTGTAAAGGTGGGACAAGAAGGCTCATCAAAAAACAGCAATGGGGTATTAGCCGGTGTAATAGGTGCAACCGCGGTTGGAACCATATTGATAGTCTTATTCATTAACGGATAGGAAATATCCAATTCTCAATTCTTTTTCTTGGTTATCAATTACTCAAAAGTATAGAAATCAGATCTTAACTTACGCATAAAATTTTATATATCACACCTCTTCTCTACTGGAATATGGTCTGGCTAAGACGTTGTACTCACTACTTATTCATAGTAGTGGTTGCAGTCAACTCTACATTGTTGACAATTAACGCTGGAGACTACATATTCTATTCAGACTGGGCATGGACATCATTTGTGGTATTCTCATTATCACAAACACTCATGCTTATAGTCGGTGCCGCCTACTACCTTACGTTTACTGGAGTTCCAGGAACGGCAACTTACTATGCACTGATAATGACAGTGTATACTTGGATTGCAAAGGCAGCATGGTTCTCACTAGGATATCCATATGACTTCGTTGTTACACCAGTTTGGATACCATCAGCATTGCTGTTGGATCTTGTTTACTGGGCAACAAAGAAGAACAAACACTCTCTCATCCTTATGGGCGGTGTGTTAGTTGGAATGTCTCTGCCATTGTTTAACATGATAAATCTCATGCTGGTAGCAGACCCGCTAGAGACTGCATTCAAATATCCAAGGCCAACATTGCCTCCATACATGACTCCAATAGAACCCCAAGTCGGAAAGTTCTATAACAGTCCAGTAGCACTAGGCGCTGGCGCTGGTGCTGTATTGGCTCCAACGATGGCAGCATTAGGTTGTAAGCTGACAACGTGGACATATAGATGGATGGCAGCTTGGTCTAAGTGGGACTAAACTTCCCTTTCCTTTTACTTTATTTTTGGTCTAGCTAGTTTATACTAAGTTTCAAAAATTCGTCTCATCATTTTAGATTAAAAAATATTGTACACTATGTGATCTTTTGTTGTCAAACGATAGGAAATAAAATTTTGAAACTAATCATTATTGAAACAAAGTTACAAACAACTTCTATCTTTTTCACCAAGACCATTTGTAAAATGGGCAGGTGGAAAGAGACAACTCATGCCAACACTGTCAAAATACATGCCAAAAAAATTTGATTCCTACTTTGAACCATTTCTTGGTGGTGGTGCAGTCATGTTTTATCTCATTGCCCAAACCCCTAAACTAGAATGTTTTACATCAGACTTGAATTCTGATCTAATTCTTTCTTATATTACCATTCGTGACAGAGTGGATGAGTTAATTTCTGCATTAGAACTCCATTCTTCCAAATACTTCAAAAACCCTCAAGATTACTATTATGCAATTAGAGAAAGCACTCCCAAATCCCAAATCGAGAAAGTTTCTAGACTGATTTTTCTAAACAGGACTTGTTTTAATGGATTATACAGAGTAAACAGCAAAGGAAAATTCAATGTACCGCTAGGAAAATATACGAATCCGAACATAGTGAATGAAGACAACCTTATTGCAGTTAGTCATGCCTTAAAATCTAAAACCATTTCAATAAAATGCCAAGACTTTACAAAAACTCTTGAAACAGCACAAAAAAATGACCTTGTATATCTTGATCCACCATACCAACCTGTGAGCCAGAGTTCTAATTTTACCAGCTATACGAATGATAGTTTTGGTTATGAAGATCAAGAAAGATTGTTTTTGGAATTTCAGAGATTAGATTCTAAGGGTTGTAATGTGATGTTATCAAATTCAAAATCAGAGGAAGTTTTAGATCTTTTTGAAGATTATTTGGATAAAACAATAGAAATAAGTGCAAACCGCTTCATAAATTCAGATTCAAAAAAGAGAACTGGACATTCTGAACTATTGATCAAAAATTATTAAAGCTTCGAACGGGATTCGATCCCGCGACCTTTACCTTACCAAGGTAACGCTCTACCAGGCTGAGCTATCGAAGCATGACAAACTCGCTTTATTGTAACCTTATTAATCTTACTTGATCATGAAAAAATTTTTTTTGTAAAACGTTTAATTCGGACAACTTTTAGCTAATAAAACGCAGGAGTCGCCGAGCCTGGCCAAAGTAGGTTTTAGGCCTTTGGATGCGCGGGACTTAAGATCATAAAAATGGGTGATCCCGTCTCTTAGGGGTTCGTGGGTTCAAATCCCACCTCCTGCACCTTATTTTATTTCTGGTGCTTTATTCCTCGTGCATTCAAAACTTCGTAAACATCAGGTAGAGAAAATACAAAACCTACATGGAAACAATCTTTTTCTTCGCACAGCATGCAATAAAGCTCACCATTTTGAATCGCTACTTCAGCAATTCTATTTTTGATATTATCTTTAAGAACTACTCTGTCGTCATCTACCGCAATTTTTTCTAGCTTTGGCGCATATCTTGCAAATGTCTCATCTTTTTGCATTAAATCTTCCATCATGAAAGTTATGTAACCTGCAAAACTATTGATGCCTTTCATTGCAAGTTCTTGTTTATTTTTCTTGTAAACGTCATGGAACTTGTTATACACCGATTCTGAAACGGTTATTGATTTGAATCCAGCTTTTGGCATTTTACTAACCTGTTACCGTATTTTAAAGTACACAAGTATATAATGTTTTTGTGTTCGAGATTGAAATATCTATTATCCGTGTTTGACAGATTAATCCAGAAAAAAATCGTTTACCAGTTTACAAATATAATTAATCATTAGCAGGATTGAAAATCGAATACTTCTAATTCCAATTAGATTGAATTTTTAAAATTTTGAATTATATCTATTAAGTATTAAGTATCAATCCTACGCGTCTTTTATTTATTGAAATTGGATTGTTAAAGGCAGTGCGCTCGTAACTACAGACCATACCGAAGTACCACACCATCAGTTGGGCATTCGTGTTATGCCCACTGGTGGTCAAATTAACTGGCAAGGCTTTATACTAACTGAATATTTTCAAAATTTATGACACGGGGTTATCAAACTGAAAAGATTAAAGAAAATCTAATTGATATCTTGAGAAATTCAAAGACAGGTCTTTCTGGCACTGATATATCCAAAAAACTTGGAATAAACCGAATTACCATGGCAAAATATCTTAATGTCTTTTCTGCCGAAGGTCTCATCAAGCAAAAAAACATTGGTAGTATTAACCTGTGGTTCATAGATGAAGGAGTTATTCATTTTAATTTTCCAGATGATCTCTTTCAGGTAAAAACTAGATACTTGGAATATCTTCTAGCGGGTGCAGATAAAGAGGTTTATGGGTTACTTAGAAACTCACTTCATTCAAGGGCAAATCCAGTAAAGATATTAACTGAAGTAATTTCTCCTGCAATTGAATCAGTTAGAGACTTATATTTGAAGGGAAAAATTGGCATATCAGAGAAAAATTTTCTTGAAGGAATAATTTCAAGTTCAATTCAAATTATTAATCTGATAGAAGCAGACACAAATCCAAAAAAGAATTCTATTGTATTTTCGGCTGATCGTGACAGTGCCCTTTTGGCACAAACTACTTCTGCAGCTTTACATGTAGATGGATGGAAAGTTTCACAACTTGGGGATATGTCATCGACAATAGATGTCATGTTTGATATTGATTTACAAAAATTTCTAAACAAAATCTGGACTAAAAAACAAGATTTGATGATAATAGTGATATTTTCATCAACAGAAAATGGATCTAAATTCTTTTCTGAAGCAGTGAATTCAAGCAAAACAAAATTTGGTAAAGCATTACAACTTGTTCTTTGTACAAAACTAACAAAGAAGACAAAAATCAAAGCAGACTTTATTTCCGAAGACACAAGTGCTATTCTACAGTGGTGCCAGACTTTACATGAAAGCTCGCAACCTTAGATTTCTAAAAACTTCAATATTTTGAAAGGAATTTTTGCAAAATCTATTTCTTTTTCAGCAGATACCAACAAGACGTGGTCATTAACTGGAAAACTCATCACTACCGCTTTATCTCTATATGACATTGCAAACTTTACTGCTCCAAGTTGTTTATCGAATTCTTTTCTCATTTTTGTTCTCAAAACAAGTTCCATGAATAACATTTCATCATCCTTTTTATCCTCAAGAGACTTTTTGTCTTCCCTCATGCCTCCTGCCACAAGTCTACCCTGATTATTCACCATTCCAGCAAACCTTACCTTCTGATCCATACTCATGATTTTTTTACAGATTGCCTCAAAGTCCATAATATTATGCCTCACATACTATTTTTTGTTTCATAAAACTGATTGTCAATGAATGATTATAATTCACGATCTATTTATTGAGATCTCTTTCTATTATCTAAACATGACAACGGAATCTGATTACAAAAAATCAGTAGAATATTACAAACATCTCTCACTATTCTGGACAGATATAGTATATCTTATGGCAAGCAAACCAGCGGCATTAACATCTGCTGGACCGATGAGAAAGTTCTCTATGCAAGCAAAGAAACTTACTACTGAAATGATTGAAGCAAATGAAGATCTGAGAGAATTTAATACTAGACTTGCTGAATATTACAAACAGCTTTCAGATACATGGATTGAAGCACAGGAAAAAGTTAATAAAAAAATCCCTGAAATCCCTCAGGACATGGAAAATCTAGAAGCATCAAAACGTGTTTGGATTGATATATTTGAAAATGATTTTACCCAACTTTTTGATTCTCAAAAATTTGGAGAAAACTTTGGGAAGTTGATATCTAGTGAACTTGAACTTTCAAAACACTGGAACACCATGGTTTCAACTTTACTTGAAACTGCAAATGTTCCAACCAAAAATGATCTTGATGATGTCTACAAAGAATTGCATTCTTTACGAAAAAGAGTAAGTAAACTAGAAAAAAATGAAAGAGGCGATAATGATGGAAAATGAATTAAAAATAGATCCAAAAATTGTTAGTGAATTTTTCAAATTTAATAAAAATATTATTGAAGCCCCAAACATGGTGCCAGCCCCCAATGAAATTAATCTTGAAATGACACCTTATGATGTTGCATATACAGAAGACAAGGTTCGTTTATTACATTTCAACTCTACAGTACAAAAACAAAACAAAACTCCACTTATTATTGCCTATGCTCTAATAAACCGATACCACATTTTGGACATCCATCCACAAAAAAGTTGGGTTCGAAATATTTTGAACCAAGGTTTTGATGTCTACATGATTGATTGGGGGACTCCCACTAAAATTGACAAATATCTAAGCTTTGATGATTACGTAAATGGTTACATTGATAATTGTGTAGATTTTGTGCGTAATGAAGCAACTGTTGAAAAGGTATCATTACAGGGTTATTGTACTGGTGGAACTTTGGCTACAGTGTATGCAGCATTACACCCAAATAAAATCAAAAATTTGATAGCAACTGCACCGGTAATTGATGGCAAACGAGATACAACTGTTGTAGCTAACCTTGCAAAACATGTGAATGTGAATGAAATGGTAGAAACCATTGGTAACATGCCTCCAGAATTCATGTATTATGTATTCTCAGTTTTGAAACCATTTGAACAAGGAATAGAAAAATACATTAACTTTTTTCGAAATGTTGAGGATAAAAATTATGTCGATAATTTTCTGCGTATTGAAAAGTGGTTAAGTGAAACTCCTCCGATCCCTGGTGAGCTTTTCAAACAATGGATTCGAGATATATATCAAGATAGTGTGTTAATACAAAATAACATGTATGTAGGGGGTAAACTTGTATCACTCAAAAATATTACTATGCCAATATTCACGCAAGTAGCTGTAGGTGATCACCTGGTCTCTCCTGAGTGTAGTATGCCCTTACACTACGCCGTTGGAAGCGAAGATAAATCCCTTAGAATTTATCCTACTGGTCATGTTGGTATGATAGCAAGCTCATTTTCTCAAAAAGTTGTTCTTCCAGAGCTTGGACAATGGTTAAAAGAAAGATCCGAAAAATAAAAAGTACACCTAGTCACTTTTTCGATTTCTTCTCTATAGGAATAATTACTACTTGAACTAGGTCTCCTTCCTTTAGTCCAAGTGCATCTCTTTCTGCTTCAGGAATTGAGATTCTACCATTACTACCAACTGAAGTCTTAAATGCTCCCCACGACACAAATTGGGGCATTGATTGTGCAAGTTTGAAAGCGCTGTCCATTGCTTTGGATTGCATGTTTCCAAAGTTTTCCATGATTTCTGTTTGAGTTTTTACTCCTTTACTTGCTACCTCTCTTAACGTTTCCACAGGATCAAATTCTTGTTTTTGTTGACCCATCATTGCTCCAAAGGTTTTCATAAATTCTGCTTGGGCCTTCCCACTTTTTTGTATCCACTCTTTGAACATGCTTGATGGATCATATTGGTTACTATTGCCTGTCATAGGTTTTAGTTTTCTATTTATCTATATATTCATTTGCCATTATCTACGAAGAAATAACCATTTTTTGATTCAAAAATTTAAGCACAATCTCTGAGAATTTCTCGGGTTCCTCAACAAATGGAGTATGTCCTGAATTTTCCATTTCTACAAACTGACAATTTTTGATGGAAGAAACAAAGTCCTTTGAATAAGTTATTGGAATTAGCGTGTCTTGTTTTCCCCAAACTATCAAAGCAGGTGCCAAAATCCTTACAAGTCTTTCTGAGAGTGAGACTGCATTTCGAATGCCCAAAATTGAGGACATGAAAGCCATTTTTGCATTTGGGAGGGTCATACGCTGAATAAAGCCATCTATAGTGGTGGAATCTATTTCCTTATGAACTCCTGACATCATCTGAAACGCGGTTTTTGCCCCCTCAGGTGTTGGATATAATGCAGCTAGCGTATATGCATCGAAGGTAGGCGTAGACTGTTTCATAGCTCCAGAAGGAGAAACAAGAACTATCTTCTCAATCATTTTGCTTTGGGTTATGGCACATTCAGCAACTATTTGGCCGCCAAGTGAAGAACCAATCAT
Organism: Nitrosotalea sp.; assembly: GCA_023251295.1. Taxonomy (GTDB): domain Archaea; phylum Thermoproteota; class Nitrososphaeria; order Nitrososphaerales; family Nitrosopumilaceae; genus UBA8516. Next base: position 9,111 of record JAHEYZ010000011.1, read on the forward strand.
ACTTGTTTTAGTAATACCAAGCGTTTTCAGGAAATCGAAGATAAATTGTGAAAAAAATTCAGGCGTATAATCTACAGATGGCTTGTCACTAAAACCAAAGCCTAATAGATCAGGTATGATTAAATGGTATTTTTTACTAAGATGTGGAATCACATGTGTCCATCTTTCAGCAGATGCTCCAAGACCGTGAAGTAGAAGGATATTGCCATCGGAACCACCTTCTTCAAGATATCTAATCTTATAGGTACCGATCTTAACGAATTTCTCTTTCATCAACTACTGTCCGTCCGTAGATTCTGAATAAGATAAATCTTTTCTATTAAAAAATGGGCCGAATGGGATTCGAACCCACGACCTTTCGATATCTGAATAAGTTTATCAGTCGAACGCTCCAGCCAAGCTGAGCTATCGGCCCAAAAATTTTTCAAGCCAACGGTCATTTAAGTTTGCTGGCTTTTCCATTTGATAGAACAACCCATTGAGGGGTCAAAGTCTTTCTCTATTTTCCTTCCTTGGAGGAACTTTTCTATGTTTAGAGTCATTGTTTTTTCTGTTGCAATATCTTCTGGTTTCAAAGCGTTATCTATTCTACCGTGAAAGATTAGCATCCTGTCTTGGTCAAAAAGGAATGGATCTGGAGTACAAACAGCTCCATATCTTTTTGCCACTTGTTGGGTTTCATCAACAATATAGGTAAATTCGATTCCTTTTTCCTTAGCAAATCCTTTCATATTCTCAAAACTATCGTCAGGATAGTTTGTAGGATCGTTGCTGTTAATTCCTATAATTGCGATGTTATCCTTGAACTTATCATAAAGTTCAACTAATGCCTTGGTTTTTGCTTGAACATACGGACAGTGATTACACATGAATACTACTAACAATCCCTTGTAATCTTTGTAATCTGAAAGTCTATGGTGCTTTTCATCTATTCCCAAAAGCTCAAAATCTGGCGCCTTGTCACCTGTCTTTAAGGTAATTTCGGATTTTAACAATACCATGAAAAATTGTTTTAACAATATCAATAAAATCTTTGCCTAAACAAAGACAACAATTAAAATCCACACGTCTTGAATTCCCTGTGATGGGCTGGTAGTTCAGCGGTAGAATACCCGCCTTGCACGCGGGGGGTCTGGGGTTCAAATCCCCACCAGTCCATCTTTTAAAGTTTAAGGATTCACGCCTATGAAAGATGGATTTAAATATCATTTGGTTCTCTGCTGTGTAGGGAAATTAAATGCCATCAGAAGAAATAGCAGTTTTCATTCCTTTGATAGTGGGATTGACACCAGGCCTAGTATACTGGTTAGCAATTACCGCTAGAAAGAGCAAAAAATAGACGTACTAACAATCTTTGTTTTCTTTTTCTTATAATGTCTTCAGACGTAAGTAGGTAAAACCTTCTAGTCCACGTTGTTTAGATTATGATATACCGTATATGATTAATCGCTTTTGGAAAGTATCCATATGAAATGGTTAGTTTGCGGTATATTGATGGTCTTTATCATCTTTCCATCTAATCTTTCATGGGCCCAAAATATTAAACCAAATGACACTCTGACTGTTGAAGTTTTAACTCCTTTTAGCTATAAAGCAAATGATGGTTCTACTGTGGTTATTGGGGAGGTACAAAACAAAAACAACTTTCCAGTTACTGGCGTAAAATTAGGAGTTTCTTTTTATGATGGATCTGGAAAAATAATAGAATACAAGACTGGTACAACATTACTCAAAGTCATTCCAGCAGGAGGAAAAGTACCATTTTCCATCAGCTCAAAACAGGATCCATCTATAACTGATATATCAATTAATTTAACAGGATTTAATTCCTCGCCTGCAAGACAACAAGTACTAGTGATAACTCCAGGAACTCTGAAAATTTCTGATCAACTTGTACTTTCAGGAACTATAACCAATGGGGGGATCATTCTTACAAGTGGCACAACAATCTATTTGATTTCATACGATTCATTTGGAAGAGTTGTTGGAATATCATCACCTATCACACAACCAGAAGATATTGCTGTTGGAAAAACATCTACCTTTACTATAAGTTCTATTCCTAACTCAAATACAAAATCATACAAACTTATCGCAGAGTCAGATAATTATCAATCTACATTAACTGATATCACTAATGTGGAAACCTCGTTAAGTTCACTTACAGAACTTGTTACAATAAATGATGTATCAGTTACTGATATGATGGGAAACAAGTACTCTACAATCCCTGTAGGAAATCAGACCAAAATAACTAGCAAAATATGGATAAAATATGCACCTGAGCAATCAGAGCAACCCTTTGTTTGTTACGTTCAGATAAAACAAATTGGAACTGAAAAACTTACTCCAAATAAAGACGATGTAGCCATTGTTGAATTCATAGGGACTGTACAGGGAGTGTTTCATGGTATGGAAAAACAAGAAATTTCGGTAAATTGGGTTCCTGATAAACCAGGCGCATTCTTTGTTGAGGTATATGTGTGGGATCCAAATGCTGTTGCACTGGCAGAACCTAGTCGTCATATCAATGTGATGCTAGTAAAGTAAATCTAAAAGAAAACAAAGTATCTGTATGTCAAAATTCAAGATAGTTGCCCTTGGAGGAACATTTGATTTAATACACAAAGGGCACATTGCACTGTTACAAAAAGGATTTTCCATTTCATCTAAAGTTATAATTGGTCTGACAAGTGATGAATTTGCTACAAAAAAAGGAAAAAAACTATTACATAATTATTCTCAAAGACTAGAGTCCCTCAAATCTATGATAAATAAAAATTTTCCCGAGTTTCACTTTGAGATAAGCAAGCTTGATAATGACTTTGGACCTGCTGTTTTGAAAAATGAAGTAGAAGCTTTGGTTGTAAGCGAAGAAACCATTGAACAGGGTAAGATATTAAACAAATTACGTACTCAAAAGCATCTTTATCCAGTGACAGTTGTAAGTGTACCAATGATTCTTGCAAAAGATGGTAAACGCATATCTACAACACGAATAAAAAACTGTGAAATTGATGCCGAAGGAAATTTGCTTTGAATTGACAAACAACTTGTCTATCTTTGAGTAACTAAAATAAAACAAAAATTGTAACAAGGTCATTAATGAAAAACCTGACTAATCGCATGCTAAACAAAATATCCACTGATGTGGAGGAACTAAGAGATGGTCTGAATCCAGAAAACATAGCAGATTGGTATCAAAAAGTAATACAGGAATCAAAAGATATGGCCCCTCCATGGTTAACAGATAAGATAAGTGTAAAACAAGATCCCCTGTTGCACATGAAATTCAATTTAGATATATCAAAACGTGCAGTAAGGTACTTTATGATGGCAATAGAAAACCACCTGGATGAAATGCCTTATTCTACTAGATTATATTTTCTCAAAGTGCAAGAAATAATGACTACTGAAATGGATAAATCATTAGTATAGTTATTCTTTTGTAATCTCGACTACATCATTAAAAATTTCAGTTTCTGTGATTCTATGTCTTTTCTCAAGCACTGATTGTATAAAATCTGCAAACGATTCTACCTCGAACTTATCTTTGAGTAAAATACTGTGTGCTGATTTATCTTTAACAGCTATGATTATTTCATTTTCAATAATTTCTAAAATCCCAGTGATAAATGATTCATTGTTTTGTTTTACATAAATTAAACTAGAGAGTTTCTTTGCTTCATACTCATCTTCACACACGATCTTTTTTTTCATTTCACTATTCAAACAAGAATTGGCTTACCTGATCTTTTGCTTTTTCTCTTTTTTTCTTAAAATCTATGATGAAAGGCTTTGTGGAATCTTTAAGATCACATTTACATTCGCCACACAAGAGCTCGCCACTATGACATTTTCGCGCTCGTTCATCAGAATCTTTTTCGGAATCAAAGAAATATCGTAAATACCAAAAAACTGGACATATGTTGAAATTAGCTCCTAGTTTGCGTTGTAGTTCAACAGTTGGCTGGCCTCCAGTAAATGAATTTGAAATTTTTTTATCAACTACTTCTTCATCATCAGTTGTAAAAATTGCAGTTTCTGGTATAGATGAAGACATCTTTCCTTTTATTCCTAGACCAGGAAGGAATTTAGAATGAATTTGTGCAGGTTTTGGATATCCAATTTTTTCTGCAATGTCCCTTGTTACTCGCCAATATGGATCTTGGTCTATTGCAGCAGGTATGAGAACAGGAGTAGGTTTTCCCTCGATTATTGAAGGAAGAAAACAAGGGGCTGCTTGAATAGGAGGAAACCCGATCATTCCTATATTTGTTGAATTTTGAAAACCAAAAACTGCTTTTACGGTGGAGTATGTTATTCTTTTAGCAATTTCAAGAGAAATTGGGTAGATTCGTTTTATGTCTTTAGAGTCTATGAGGATCTTCGTTTTCTTTGGATCAAATCCCACGGCAATGATATCTAAGATATTTTCATAGGTATACTTTGATACATCATCAAAAGTTCTTTCATCACTATAAAGAAATTTTTCATCATCTGTGATTTGAAAGATTAGATTAACATCAAATTTGTCTTGTAAATATTTCGTAAAAATCCACGGAAGCAAATGTCCCATATGTACTGGACCTGATGGTCCTCTACCGGTGTAAAGATAGAACTTGTTTCCTTTTTCATATTCGGATAACACCCTGTCAAAATCTCTATGGCTAAAAAAATATCCAAGTTTTAACATAGGATGTAATTCCCCTGTTTTCTTTTTTATCTTCTCAAGAAGTTCTGGAGAAATCTTTTCTGTACCAAATTTGAGGACAAGTTTGTCATAGTCAATATCACCATCGACACTCCATGGAGTTACTGTGAATTCGTCTCCTGACATTCATCATTCAGATAGGTTAAGGTTTAAAAAGTCTTTTCTGCTTTTTGTAATAATGTCGCAAGTTCTTCATCCAATTGAACATAAAATAATCAAGACTCTAAAACAAACACCTAACATTACTCATGAGGAGCTTGCAAAAAATGCTCAACTTACAATAGATCAGGTGAGAAGAGGACTTGAATGGCTCAAATACAAAAACTTGATAGATGTTAATGAATCTGAAGTATTTTTTGCTCGCCTTGATAAAAACGGAAAAGAATCTGTTGAGAAAGGATTACCTGAAAGAAGACTTGTAAATTATCTTTCAAAACACCCCGTTTGCACTTTTGAAAGTGCAAGAACTGCTATTTTAGAATCAGAATTCAATGCGGCAATTTCAAATGCAAGGCAAAATGGTTGGATTGAGATAACAAAAAGTCAGAACACAAACATCATTTCCCTTAAGGACGATACCACAAAATCATCTGAAGAAGAATTGCTATCTATTCTGGTAAACAAAACACTGGTTTCAGAAATAAAGAACAAAACCGCACTAGAATCTCTTAAGAAACGACCTGATTTTATCTTACTTGAATCAATAAAAACTTCAATAATTAATCTTACCTCGGAGGGATTGGAGACTGCATCAAAACAATCCGAGTCGGTAGGAGAAAGAAAGCTTACTACTGAAATGCTTACAACGGGAAAATGGAAGGAACTATCCCTTGCTCCAATTGATGTAGAGGCAGCAGCACCAGAAGTTTTTGCAGCAAGATCTCATCCTCTTCAAGATGTCATAAATGAAGTAAGAGAAATTTTTGTTAGTCTAGGGTTTACAGAAATATATGGAAACCTAACTCAATCAAGCTTCTGGAATTTTGACGCACTTTTTACTCCACAAGATCATCCAGCGCGAGAAATGCAAGACACATTCTACCTAAAAGATACTAGCACAAGCAAATTTGCCACTCCTGGTCAAATTGCGAAAGTATCAGAATCGCACGAAAAGGGTTGGCATTATGACTGGAAAATTAGTGAAGCAAAAAGGATGGTTTTGCGTACACACACAACATGTGTAACCATAAGACATCTTGCAGAGAAAAATCCAGATGAGGCAAGAATTTTCTCTGTGGGCAGAGTTTTTAGAAATGAAAAGGTCAGCTATAAACATTTAGTTGAGTTTAATCAGGTAGAAGGAGTTGTTTCAGGAAAAAATGTTACACTTAGAGACCTGATGGGTTTACAACGTGAATTTTACTACAAGATGGGTCTTAAGAAAGTCAAGTTCTGGCCAACGTTCTTTCCTTACACTGAACCATCATTACAATCGATGGTCTATAATGAAAAACTTGACAAATGGGTAGAGCTTTTCGGTATGGGAATATTCAGACCTGAAGTAACTAGGCCACTTGGAATTACAAACCCTGTGCTTGCTTGGGGCGGAGGCATTGAAAGAATCGCTATGCTAAAATTTGCATTAAGTGATGTCCGCGAGCTTTACAATAACAAATTGGGTTGGTTAAGGAGTGTACCAAAATGCCCGTAGTAACTTTGTATTTCAATAGACTTCAAAAACTCCTGGGTAAGAGAATATCGCAAGAAAAAATCCTCTCTATTCTACCGTTCATTGGATTGGATATTGAAGAACAAACAAAAGATCATATTTCTGTGGAATATAGTCCAAACAGGCCAGATTATTCAACAGATTATGGAATTGTATCAGGTTTGCAAGGCCTCCTTGCGATTAAAACTGGAATGCCAAAATTAAAAATCAAAAAAGGAAATTATTCTATTAAAGTTAATCCGTCTGTTAAAAAAGTAAGACCCTTTATTACCTCTGTAGTAGCAAAAAATGGAAAACTCAATGATGAAACAATAAGGCAAATAATTGCTATGCAAGAAGACCTTCATAATGGAATAGGAAGAAGACGAAAGAAGACATCTATTGGAATACACGATCTTGACAAAATTAAATTTCCGCTTTCCTATACTACAGTAAGCAAAGATCATAGGTTTATTCCATTGACGTCATCATCAGAAATGTCGATTTCAGAGATACTGAAAAACACAGATGTTGGAACAAAATACGGCAATATTCTTGAAGATTCACAAAAAATGCCTATTGTTATTGATTCTGGTGGTAATACTATCTCTTTCCCGCCTATAATCAACTCTAATCTTACAACAATTTCAAAAGATACGAAAAACCTTCTAGTTGAAATTACTTCCATTGACAAGAATGTCGCTGAGGACGTCCTTGCAGTGGTATCTTACACGCTTCAAAATGCGGGGTTTACAATTTTCTCAACGAACATTTCTGGGGCAAACAATTCTACACCAATATTGAATCCTAGAAAAATGACTCTTGATGTTGATCTAGTAAACAAAACTCTAGGTCTTGATCTTTCGCCCTCTATAATTGTCTCTTCCTTAAGAAAAAGTAGGTTAGACGCAAAACCAAAAGGAAATAAAATCATATGTGAAGTTCCAAAATATAGAACAGATATTTTTGGATCCATGGATTTGGTAGAAGAAGTGGCTCTTGGTTATGGAATCCAAAATCTAGAACCAACAATTCCGCAATCCCAATCTGGTGGGGAGAAAAATAAGATCACAAAAGCCTTAGACTCTTTGAGTGCCATTATGGTTGGTCTTGGCTACTTTGAAGCAATTAATTTTGGTCTAGTAAGTAAAGAAGTTCAATATGATCTAACAAAGAGAGATTCATCAAAGATGATATCTGCAGCTGACTCTAAGAGTCAAGGGCATACTATATTACGTGATGGTATTCTTCCAGGATTAATTGATACTCTTTCAAAAAACATTCATGAAACATATCCGCAAAAGATCTTTGAAACTGGTGTGGTGTTCTCAAAAGCTTCAAATGAAATAAAAGAAGAGATTCATTTAGCTTGTGTTTGTGCATACAATGATGTCAGTTTTAGTGAAGTAAAATCTGTCTTACAATCTGTTTTCAAAGTTGGATTTGGTTTGCATTGTACAACACAAATGACATATCTACCAATGTTCTCAGAGGGTAGAACTGCTAATATTGTAATCAATAATAAAACAGTAGGAGTAATAGGTGATATTTCACCTGAAGTAATTGATAATTTCAAGTTAAGAATCCCTATTTCAGGTTTTGAAGTAAAACTGACTGGATTAATATTTGACTGATAACTAAATTATTCTGCCCATAAATGCACGCAGACGGACTGGGATGAAAAAACATGATTTTTGGTCCACCCAGCCGTGCGACAGGGCACCCCGGTGTAAGAACAAAGATGAGGGTACGCTAATGCTACCAATGACTTTTTGTGGGTCAGACCCGGGGAACATTTTCTAATAAACAAAAATCCATAAAGACAATGATTACAAAATAATTAAATGGTAAACTTCTGGTTGGTAAAACAAGAACCGTCGGTCTATAGCTATGCTGCCCTTGAAAAAGAAAAAAAAGCAGTATGGGATGGTGTTCACAACAACCTGGCTCTAAAACATATGAACTCAATGAAAAAAGGAGACCAAGCGCTTTTCTATCATACAGGAAATGAAAAGCAGGTTGTAGGAATTATTGGTATTATTTCATCTCCGTATCCGAATCCTAAAGAAGATGACAAAAGATATGTTGTTGTAGATGTTAAACCCATAAAACCACTCAAAAGGTATGTGACCCTAGATGCGATGAAAAAAGATATGAGGTTCAAAAACTGGGAACTATTACGCATATCACGGTTATCAGTAATGCCTGTGCCAAAAAAAATCTGGGATATAATAATAAAGAAATCAAATAGTCAATAGGACTCTGCCAAAACTCGCTTTACGACAGATCCATTGATATATTTGATTTGTATAACTAGTCTATGGCAACAGCATATGTCTTAATAAACTGCGAACTTGGCTCCGAGGAAGCTATCATAGGACAACTGAAATCCATAGACGGTGTGAAAGAAGTACATGGAACATTTGGTGCATATGATATCTTGGCCAAGATTGAATCGCCATCCGTAGAAGCGTTAAGAGAAGTAATTACTTGGAAAATTCGAAAGATAGAAAAAATTCGCTCTACTTTAACTCTGATGGGAATAGAAGGACAGAGTTAATCACTTAACTTTTTTGGATTAACTGCTGTAAGAATCAAAACTCTCCATGGGAAAATAACTTTTCCATTTTTTGTAAATTTTTTTGTATTTTTTTCTGTCATTTTCTTCATGGCTATAAACTGACTTGAATTAAGGGATTTGAATTTCCTTTTTAGAGGAGTTGTAAGATTAGTGAAATAATCTCTCCAATAATCTTGGAATGTTCCAGGGTTATATTTAAAATTAAATTCATAAACCTTAATTTTTTTGAAACCAGCTTTTTCAAATTCTTTTTTTAACAGATTTTTTGTTCCGAATCTGTGAACTGTTGGAGTCCCTAATGGAAGAAATTCTGGTATGAATTTAAGCACTGCATTTGAAATACAGCTAAAATATGGAGCCGTTTTTTTACTTCCATGAACTACAACAGTAATCTTACCATCACTTTTTAGAAACTTACGAACTTTTCTTAATACAAGTTGTACATTTGGGAAAAACATCAAACCATATTGACACGTCACTGCATCAAACTCTTTATCGAATTTTATTTTTTCGGCATCAATAACAAAAAATTTTACATTTTTTTTCGTATTCCATTTTTTTGCAATCTTTATAGGTCCAGGAGAAATATCTACACCAACGACCTTTCCACTAAATCCTATTTTAGAAGAAATTTTTTTTGTAACTACTCCAGTGCCGCAAGCTAAATCAAGTACAAAATCTCCCTTTTTAATACCAGAAATTGTTATCAGTTTTGATGTACTCTTGAATGGGCCAATCTCTTTGCTAGCCCATTCTGAATGATATTTTGGAGCAAATTCATTCCATGATAATATTATTCTTTTTTTGTACGTTCTTGGATCAAATCTAGGCATATTAATTTCTCAAATGCGAAGAGCTTTTAACTCTAGCTTTAATTCCTGCACCTATGCTTGTACATTTTATTTTTGTAGTAAAAAAACAAGATCTAGACAAAAGAACTTGGGAGTTTGAGTATGTAGTACAAATGGCAAATTTTTATAAAGTGTGGATTGAAAAAACATTTTCTAAAAAAATTGAAGTACAAACCGATCAAATGCCAGTTACTAGTTCTTTTTTTCATAGAATAAACATTAACTCGCTTCTAAATGATCATAGGAAAAGGGGTGAGGATATTTACCATTTTTACCTTACATATTTTAGGCCATTGTGGACAGATTGTACTTGTGAAGGATACCACGCAGAAAATTTTAGCATGGTTTGGTGGCAACCTGGAATCAAAAACGATATCTCATTTTTAGTAGAAAAAAACTGTCCAGTAGTATCGCATGAATTAGCTCATGAGTTTCTTAGACAAATAAATAACAAAAATTATGTTGAACTCGTTCATGATGTCTGGACGAAACATCTTTTTGCATCATTGCCTTTTGAATACTATGATAGTACTTTTAAAAAAACAGACAAGGCTGCAACTTTTTCAACTATAGATACATCAGAATTTAGGTTATAGTAGAATCACCAGTGTCTTTTAATCTTGAAAAACTAAATTTGAATAATGTTAAGCTGTAAAGGAGAATGTAAAACTACTTTTAAACAATCAATTGGAAAAACAATATTTCGTTATATGAATGGACAAAAAAGATGTGGCGTATGCAGCGTATATCTCAGGTGGGCTGGATCAAAATGTCCTTGTTGTAGTGCTGTACTACATGTTAGACCTAGACATTCTCGTGCAAAAGAAAAATATTATGAAATAACTGGCATAAAATGGCTGTAAAAGACTACAAGTAGGAATATGTGGATTTTTTCATGTCTGAATTTATCTGTCCAGATTGTGGAAAACAAATGTTTCACGAAAACGAAACTACTCTAAAAATAGAAAAAGGAGTTCACGCTAAATTTTGCCCAAACAAGGAAGAATAACCTAGCATTTGGTAACCGAATATATTCTATTTTCGAAACTCGCTGTCTTAAAGTCAATCTTATTTTCTGGATCTTTCTTTCGAGCCTTGCTTAGATTCTCAAGATTTACAAGCGCTTCTCCTGCAAACCCTACTGAAGAACCGTAAATTCCATCTGTTAAAAGAGTACCATGCTCGCCTTTCTTTATGTCATCTACTATTTCATAAAATTTTATGGCCTCTTTTTTGTTTATAGGGCCACCAACTGATTTGTTAAAGCCAACTGCTACATACATTCCGTTATTTTTTACTGCAACAGGTACTTTGTGAGCCTTGCCAGAAACACCTTGAATTTTTTCATTAAGTAAAATTTCGCACTTGTGAAACATGCTTGATATATATGCACAAAATCGATAATTAGCAAAAACACCAGCGACGTCTTCCTCACAATCAACAAAAACCTTGTGAAGAAGTTCAAGAGCAGAATCATTCATACTTTGCAATCGATCTTCAATCCTTCCCTTTTTGACTAGATCGGATTGGCAATCCATTGCCACTTTTTCAAGGATGAAATGTGGTAAGTTATAGTTTTTTAAAGCGGAAACATATGTTCCTGTTTTTGATATGCCGAAACTGGGAAAGTTACCTCGACTCAATTTGATATCACTCCAAAATAACTAAAATCAAATTTGATTATAATCATTAATAATTTTATTGAGTCACTTTTAGCATATAACTGTTCGCTAAAATATGGATCAAGATGGTGGGGCCGACCGGAGTTGAACCGGTGACACACGGGTCACTACAGCTCCAAACTGTACATCATCCTTTCGTCAGTGAAGCTTGTGAAACCACTGGAGCCCTTAGCGGTGATCATGTAATCTATCCTGTCGCCATGCCTGGCTAGGCTACGACCCCACGCAAATGAGATAAATTCACTTGAATTTTAATTTACTTAAGTGCCGAAGATTTATTTATCTTGATTCGACATTCTTAATCAAGACGACGATACAAAATTCAACCAAGCGAATTATTTCAAAACGCCATATGGGAAATATTAGTTCTCAAATTAACATGTCAATAAACCTAAGAAAAAACAGTGGTTGATAAAAACAATGATCAGACCCATCATGATTTTGATTGGAGCAATTCCTGTTGTTATGGCACTTCTAATAGTAATCCCACAGATCACCAAACCAGAAATTCCAATTACTGCTGCAGATTCAAATGATGTAATTTCGATTGAATATAGCACACAACACCTAAAGAAAATACAATTTGGAGTAACCGATACTATCGGTGCCACAAAGACTGAATTTTTATCAATTCAAAATGATGGAAATGTAAAATATAGTGTAACTATAGATGGTAAGCCTGAACCTGATATCACAGATGTGTTATCAAAGAATACGATGAAAAAGCTCAAGGCTCTGATAAAAGAAACTGGATTTATGCAAATTCCAAGAAATTCTTTCACTATAAAAAATGATGTTTCTGAATATGATAAATTTGGAGTTAAAATAACTCTTAATGGCATAACAAGTAATGTTCAATGGCCGGAACAGAATGCTACAAATGAATTTATCCCTCCGTTAATTGTTCATGTAAAAGATGAGCTTGATGGAATAATTTCTGAAATAATAGAATAAATAACACTCGTAATGATTAACAAACATGATACCACTTTCTGGTGATGTTACTAATTCAAAAGGAATCATAAATGAAAAAATAGGATCTTATTCTATTAAACGTGGAACGTCCACTCTAAAACGTGGACTTGCTCACATGCTCAAAAACGGGGTTGTTATGGATGTGACAACGGTTGAACAAGCACAGATAGCTGAAGATGCTGGTGCGGTTTCTGTAATGGTTTTAGATAAACTTCCATCTGATGTAAGAAAAGCAGGAGGTGTGGCAAGAACAGCAAGTATTAGAATTATCCAAGAAATTATGGATTCAGTAACAATACCAGTTATGGCAAAATGTAGAATTGGTCATGTGTACGAAGCGAAAGTTTTGCAAGAAACAAATGTTGACATGATCGACGAGTCAGAAGTTCTTACCCCAGCTGATGAATTACATCACATATGGAAATGGGACTTTACAACACCTTTTGTAAATGGCGCAAGAAATCTGGGAGAAGCTCTTCGTAGAATAGAAGAAGGAGCAGCCATGATAAGAACAAAAGGAGAACCAGGTACAGGTAACGTTGCAGAAGCTGTAACTCACATTAAAAATGTAAACGATGAGCTTAGACGAATAAAGTCAATTTACGATTCAGGAGATGAACAAGAATTGATTCGAATGGCAAGAGATCTGAGAGTTTCATATGAACTTGTAGAAGACACTGCAAGCCTTGGAAGATTACCTGTAGTAAACTTTGCAGCTGGAGGTATAGCTACACCTGCAGATGCAGCATACCTAATGACTCTTGGTTGTGATGGAATCTTTGTAGGTTCTGGAATATTCAAAGCAGAAGACGCAAAGGAAAGAGCACAAGCTATAGTTCTTGCTACTACTTTCTGGGAAGATCCAGACAAAGTCAAGGAAGCACAAAAAATGATAGATGAGAGACAATCTATGTTAGGACTTGATACTAAAAACCTTGAACTAAAGATGCAAGAGCGTGGAAGTACGGCATGAGTGGATTAAATATTGGAGTTCTTGCTGTTCAGGGAGATGTCTCAGAAAACATCATGACAACAAAGATGGCACTAGAAGAGCTCGGAATTGAAGGGATTGTAAACGAGATAAAATACCCAGAACAAATTTCTGAGCTTGATGGCATGATCATTCCAGGAGGAGAAAGCACGGTTATTGGGCAACTCTCTCTTGTAAATGGTTCTCTAAAACAGATCAAAGAAAAAATCGAATCAGGCATGCCAGTTCTTGGAATCTGTGCAGGCATGATTTTACTCTCAAAAAGGGTAAAGGATCGGGTAGTAGGTGATATGGATCAACCTCTTTTGGATCTTTTAGACGTAAAAATTGAAAGAAATACTTTTGGAAGACAACGTGATTCTTTTGAATCGGAAATATCAATGGAAAAGATAGGAATTCCAAAATTCCAAGGAGTGTTTATTCGCGCACCATCGATAGTTGAAACTGGAAAGAATGTAGACATTATATCAAAATTTAATGAAAAAATTGTGGCAGTTAAGCAAGGAAATATTATTGGTACTTCATTTCACCCAGAATTGACAGACGATCTTTCATTACACAAATATTTTGTGAATACAATCAGAAGTAAAAACTAATTTAAAAGCGACGAAAATGCTTAAACATTACAAACCTCTGAAGACCATTTATATTAAATTCTCAATAACATATTGATTATCATGGAAATAGAAACTACTCCTGAACTTGTAGCGCACGTTTACAAAAAAGCAGAAGAGAACATTGCAAAATTTAGAAAGATAATAAACAGATCACTAACACTTTCAGAGAAAATACTGGCGGGTCATCTTGAAGAAATAAACGATGCAAAGAATATCGAGCCAGGAAAAAGTTATGTGTATCTGCACCCTGATCGTGTTGCTTTACAAGATGTGACTGGTCAAACAACCATTCTTCAGTTTATGCAAGCTGGATTAAAAAAAACAGTTCTTCCAACTACTGTGCACTGTGATCATCTGATTCAGGCCAGAGTAGAAGGTGATTCTGATACGAAAGCTGCAATTAGTGAGAACAGCGAGGTATACAAATTTTTAGAATCAGCAAGCAGAAAATATGGTATTGGTTTTTGGAAACCCGGAGCTGGAATCATCCATCAAGTTGTTCTCGAAAACTATGCATTTCCTGGAGGTCTCATGATCGGGACAGATTCTCACACTCCTAACGCGGGCGGTCTTGGTATGCTTGCTATTGGTGTTGGTGGATTGGATGCAGCGGAAACAATGGCAGGATTACCATGGGAACTTCTTTATCCAAAACGTATCGGAATTTATTTGACAGGTGAACTTAATGGATGGACTGCGCCAAAAGACATCATTCTCTTTGTTGCCTCAAAACTTACTGTTTCAGGAGGAACAAATTCTATCATTGAATATTTTGGTCCTGGTGCAGAATCAATAAGCTGTACGGGAAAAGCAACAATAACAAATATGGGAGCAGAAATTGGTGCCACCTGTTCTGTGTTTCCTTATGATGAAAGAATGGAAGTGTATCTTAGAGCTACCAATCGTGGTAAGTTAGCAGATATTGCAAACAAATACAAAAATTTACTCACAGAAGATCCAGAAGTTGACGAAACCCCTGAAAAATTTTTTGATCAAGTAATTCGAATAGATCTTTCATCACTAGAACCTTACATAGTAGGACCGCATACGCCTGATCTTGCTAGACCAATTTCTCAAATGGCAGAGGATGTAAAAAAGAACAATTATCTTGATAACATTTCAGTTGCACTGATAGGAAGTTGTACAAACTCCTCTTACGAAGATATGTCACGTGCTGCGAGTATGGCAGAGCAAGCAAAATCCTGGGGAATAAAAATAAAGATACCACTTCTTGTGACTCCTGGCTCGGAACAAATCAGAGCCACTATAGAACGTGACGGTCAGATGGATTCTCTCAAATCTATTGGAGCAACCGTTCTTGCTAACGCCTGTGGACCATGTATAGGACAATGGAATAGGCCCGAACTCAAAAAAGGAGAACCAAACACGATTGTCACATCTTATAATAGAAATTTTCCCGGAAGAAATGACGGGAAAAGAGAAACAATGAATTTCATAGGAAGTCCTGAATTAGTAACAGCGTTGGCTCTTGGAGGGAGATTATCATTTAATCCGCTAAAAGATTCACTTATTGCACCAGACGGCACTAAACTTAAACTAGAACCTCCAAAAAAAGCACCAGAAGTTCCTAGTAAAGGATTTCAAAAAACCGAAGGCATCTATATCTCTCCATCAAAGGATCCAGAGTCTGTTGAGGTTTTAATTAATAAAAACAGTGAGAGACTACAAAAATTAGAACCGTTTTCTCAATGGGATGGAAGTGATTTTGTGAAACTTCCAATATTGGTTAAGGCAAAAGGAAAATGTACCACTGATCACATATCTCCTGCTGGTCCTTGGTTGTTTTATAGAGGTCATCTTGACAAGCTAAGTGATAACATGTTTCTTGGTGCAGTTAATGCTCACGACAATGAAGTAGGGAAAGGAAAAAACATTCTTAATGGAAGTGTACAACCATTTCCTGATATTGCAAGGCAATACAAAGAAAAAGAAATTAAATGGATAGTTATTGGAGATCGTAATTATGGTGAAGGAAGCAGCAGAGAACATGCTGCCATGTCGCCAAGATTCATGGGATGCGCTGCTGTTATTGTAAAAAGTTTTGCTCGTATACATGAAACTAATTTGAAAAAACAAGGTATCCTTGCACTAACATTTACCAGTACTGATGATTATGATAAAATTAGAGAATCAGACAGAATTAGTCTCGTGGAATTAAATCATTTGGAGCAAGGAAAGCCAATCAAATGTATCATATATCATGAAAATGGAACAAACGAACAGATATTGCTTAACCACTCTTACAACAAGTTCCAGATCCAATGGTTTCGTGCTGGTTCCGCTCTAAACGTTCTAAAAACAAACCAAACATGATTTTAGATTACACATAATCTAATTATTACAACAAATTAGATAAATAATATAAATATTTTGTTAAATTTTATTTTATGTATAGGTAGATGATAAAAATCTCCAATAAATTAAAATATTTTGAACGCTATAGTATGATATGAAGTTAATCTCACGACAAGAGATTTTCGGAAAAGCAAAGGTTGGAACAGTGGCAGGGCTAGTTGGAGGATTTGCCCTTTTTGTGTCATTGTTTGGAATAGATTCACAGCTAAATCTTGCACCAGGAACATTCTACCAGATGTTAGGCATTGCAGTTGGATTGCATGGCATGCCAGCCATTGTGTTTGGTTTTATGGCTCACATGCTTACTGGAGCAACCATCGGTGCGGTGTTTTGTGTTTGCTCTACACTGCATAGGGTCCTTAATCTCACAAGTGTATGGAAGGGCATCTTTGCTGGTGCTGTAACTGGTCTTGAGGTATATGTGATATTTTTCATGCCAATCACGTTGTTTCTCATGGTGCCAACAATTGATTCCACAATAATTGATGGCAGTCAATCAGTGGTAACGGCTCAAGAAAGAATGGCAGCAACTGTACTGAAAGAAAACATCAATCTGATAATGTGGGGGGCACTAATGTTACACATACTTTATGGATCAATAATGGGACTGTTTAGCGGAATGGTGCTACACGAAGACTACCAAATTCCAAAGAAGACCACTACTGAACTAGAATCGGATTCTATGCCGAAAACATAGACTCCTCCGTTTTTGTGATTGTTATGTTGAGACAAAAATTTGATCCAAATGCGCTCTACAACAGAATTGTCCACTATTATATAGACAAAAAAAGTTATTCAAAAGAAAGCGCAAATGAAATAGCTCAAACAATAGTGCAAAGAGAACTATTGCGTCGGATCTGCAAAAATATCACATGCAAACATTCAATGGAAGAACATGTTAGAACTCAAGAAACATGTCTTATGTTAAATTGTGATTGTCGACATTTCATCAATTAAATTTTAAGAATTATCTTGCCAAAGTGATTACTAGATTCCATTTTTTTATGGGCATCTTTTGCATCTTTCAAATTAAAGATGCTATCAATTATTGGTTTGATCTTTTTTAATTTCATAAATCTATGAAGAGATGCAAGCTGTGTTTTTGAGCCAAGATATGCTCCAATAATCTGTGCTTCTTTACTATATAGCGCACGTATGTTTACACTTGCCTCATTTCCAGTCGTAGTACCACATGTAAGCATTCTTCCGCCTATTTTTAGAACCTCAATGCTCGCAGGCCATGTCTTTGCACCAACATGGTCTATTACTGCATCTACTCCATCATTTTTGGTATGCTTGAGAACCTCGGTGACTAGATCTGATTTGTTCCTGTTTATTACAAAATCAGCGCCTAATTCCTTTGCTAATCTGCCTTTTTTTGAATCTGAAACCACAGTGATTACATTGATTCCCTTTGCTTTAGCTAAAAGTATGGCAGCAGATCCTACACCGCTATTAGCACCCCAAATTAGCATTGCATCGCCTTTGACACAACTTGATCTTTCTAACATGTTCCAGGCAGTTAGATAGGAAACATTAAGTGCAGAGGCTTCTGCATCGGAAAACCACTCTGATTTTTTAATAATATTTTCTTGAGGGACCTGAATAAATTCTGCATATCCTCCTTTGTATTCCCCAAATCCTCCTATGATTGTAAATGGAACTCTGGGAGTTTTGCTTTTTATTGCTGGATATACCACAACCTTTTCTCCTTTCTTGAAATTTCCAAAATCGTTAATCAAAGTACCACAAACATCACAACCCAAGATATGTGGAAAAGAAACTTTTCTACCTGGGAGACCATTTCTAACCCAAATGTCCAAGTGGTTCACTGCACAATAATTTACTTTTAAAATCACGTGACCTTTCTTTGGTTTAGGATCTCGTATGTTTTCATATGATAAAACTTCTGG
>JAHEYZ010000012.1 GCA_023251295.1 Nitrosotalea sp.
CTGGAGAACTTGGTGTGTAGCTAAAAAATTTGGCATTGTAGGCAGAGAAGCAGTTTATGATAGAAAATCTGCAAGATTCATCTACGAAAAATATTCAAAAACCCCACTTGCAAAAGAAGTACTGCGTGAATTATTTCATGACAAATATGACTTGAAAAATACTCGAACATTATTAGAAAAAATTCGATCTAATGAAATTAAAATAAAGTGGATAGAAGTAGAAAACTTCTCTAAACTTGCAGAATCTATACTTGATCATACTACAAAATATTATGCGTCTCCCGCGAACATAGATAAAGGAATTTTAGATCTAGTTAAAACCAGACTCTTGAAAACAAAACACAGACTGATTTGTGCCAGATGTGGAAAATGGGAAAGAGTTGTCGAGACTAGAGAAATAAATAACACGCTTTCATGTCATTATTGTAAATCTCATCAGATTACAGCTACTTATTATTCTGATTATGATCTGGCAAAAATAGTACAGAAAAAACATACTGGAAAAAAACTCACAACGGAAGAAAATCACAAGTTTGTAAGAGCATGGAAGATCTCTTCACTTTTAGAGAACTTTGGAAGGACAGCTCTTATTGTTCTTTCAGGGTATGGAGTGGGAGCTGACACAGGAGCACGAATACTGCGAAACATGATTGGGGAAGATGAACTATACAAGCAGATCTATGAAGCAGAGAGACAATACGTAACGACTCGTGGTTTCTGGGATTCCTAATTCTTCTTTTTAATATATGAAAATGGCGTCAAAAACAACTCTGTTCTATTCTCAAGACCAGCTTTTGCGGTTACGCCTATTACAGTAATAATTTCACCTTGAGAAAACTGGTCTAGTATCCTGGCTTGATTCCTCCATCCTTTAAGCCAAATCTGTCCCGTCTCATCTTCAATAAACATCTCTGACAGCGATATTGTTTCCCCATTCTTTGTCTGGATTTCTCGTCTTTCTGGCATTTTTAGTATTATTGCTTCAATACAATATGTACCATCACCTGGTTTTAGATCCCGAATCTTTGTTCTAAGTTCTGAAATTGTAGGAATTTTTTCATCATCAATCTTTCTAACAAATGAATCGTCTGCTAATGTCACAGAATTTCCATATATTTTTGTTGGAACTATTTCTATTACTTCTCCAATTTTAAGATCTTTTGTTATACCAATAAAATCAGTAATGTTTAGAAATCTCTTATCATGATCGGTAACTAACATTAGGATGTTACCAGAATCATTTTTCACTAACGATAAAATTCTAACAACTATTGGTTGCACTTCATCCACACCTTCTATTTCGATCACCGTACCTTCATCACCATGTAATTCTAATCCTTGTTGACCTCTTTTTGTTCTTACACCAATTAATCTTGTTTTTGCACCAGCTGTAATCATTTTTGGAATTGATTTTTCATCAGCATTCCATAAGACAACTCTTGTTACGGTGTCATTTTTTCCCTTTAATCGTAAATGAAGCGCTTTTCCAGGCTGACCTTTAAAATTTGTAAATTCAGTCATTCTGATATTTCCATCCAAGATTCCAGAAACTACAAGATTTTGTTGATTCTCCTTTACTTCACTAACATCCTCTGTTATTGAATCAAGCAAGGGAATTTTACTCTCTATC
This sequence comes from Nitrosotalea sp., assembly GCA_023251295.1. Taxonomy (GTDB): domain Archaea; phylum Thermoproteota; class Nitrososphaeria; order Nitrososphaerales; family Nitrosopumilaceae; genus UBA8516. The sequence continues at coordinate 1,631 of JAHEYZ010000012.1, forward strand.
CCACTTGTTTCAAGGTTTGAACCTGAACCAACATTAATTATCGGTGTTCCTGTCATATCTGACTTGACATAAGCCTTGATTATCTTAACAAGATCACCAGGTTTCAGATTTTCAATTCCTGGCAAGTTTGCCTTCTCATCCCATAGCTTTACCTTAGCTCTTGAATCTGAGTCATATACAGTCATGGTACGCAGAAGAAACTGCGAACCGTCTTTACGTGAAAACTGTTTTGCTGGATAGACATTCATAACTCTAGTTTCTAATGTAATCTCTTTTGCACCTACATACAGATCTTTGAGACCCATCTCAATTTTTAGCTGTTCATTTAATGATGCCCCCAGATCAGCTGCTATAAGAAATAAAGCACCTTGATCTGTCAGATAACCTGCACCGATCTTTTCTTTTTTCTTGTTAATCATCTGTTGTATATCTGAACGCGAAAGCTCTGGTTTTTGTTCCAAAAGCTTGGTTAATAATGATTCAAATTCTGACAAGTCACTCTGAAATAGAAGTGTGTATTAATAAAAATTTCATTAGCTAAATTAGTAGGGTATTAAAACTAGTTTTAATGTCATGTATAGAAACAAAATCGCTTTCAAAATCATATGGGGTTATAAATGCGGTTGATGACATTGATCTCTCTGTCAATAATGGTAAGATTTTTGGATTTTTAGGACCAAATGGGGCAGGAAAAACTACTACAATAAAACTCCTTACTACTCTTATACCTCCAACAGCTGGAACTATGAAGATACTAGGAATAGATGCTATACGATCTCCATTAGAAGTGAGAAAAAAAATTGGGGTAGTTTTACAACAGCCAAGCTATGAACCCACTCTTAGTGTAGAAAAATCTCTTGAAAAATATGGAATGATGTGGAATGTTGAAAGAAAGTTAAGACAGGATAGAGTGGAGGAACTTCTTTTATCTTTTGATCTAGCAGAATTAAGGAATATAAAAAATGATGAGCTTTCAATAGGGCAGAGACGAAGGGTACAGGTGGCTCGTGAATTTATGCACGACATGAATCTTTTATTTCTTGATGAACCCACAGTAGGTTTGGATCCTTCAGCACGCAGAGGATTGCTTGATTTTATAAAAGATAAAGCAAAAGATGGTTTGACTGTATTTTTTACTACACATTTACTAAATGAAGCTGAATATATCTGCAATGAAGTAGCTATCATAAACAAAGGAAAGATAATAGCTGTTGATTCTCCAGAAGAACTAAAAAACAAATTTGGGAGAGAAAAAACCATCAAGATTCACTTAGATACTATCAGAAAAGATCTATCTGATCTTCTGATTGGAATAAAAGATTATGAACTTGATTTTAACTCTGGAACAAACATAACTATACGATCTAATGATTCAGAAGAAGTATTACTAAAGATTCTTCAAATTTTAACTGCAAATAACATCGTGATAGAGGATCTTTCTGCAATCCCTACGAGTCTAGAAGAAATCTTTCTCTCAGTGGTGAACAAATCAAATGCATCCAGTAATTAGATTAGTAAATAGAAATCTGACAATATCTCTTAACAAGGGATTTATGATATGGCAAGTAATCTTTCCTTTAATCTACATTTTTGTTGGTGGTTTTGCATACACTGCCTTGATTGATTCTGTTTCATATGGTAACAAAACACTAGGCTATCCAGCATACATTGCATCCGGTATGATTGGCTTTAACATAATGAATAGTGCTCTTGTTTCTGGCATTATAATATGGAATGATCGAAGACATGGTATGTTCGAACAGATCCTTGTAGGACCATTTACTAGAACACACTACATCCTAAGTAATGTCTACACAATTGGAATAATTGGGTTGATTAGTGCTACTTTAATTACAGCCGTTGGATACCCACTTTTCTTTGAATCTGTAGAATTTAACTTCCTTACTATGCCACTTTTGGTCTTTGCTTCTGTTGTAGGATCTATTCTCTTTGGATCGATTGCCTCAATCATATCCACTAGACTAAAGTCAAGTGAAGGATTCAACGTAGTGATTAACACGGTATTTCTATTTTTTGCATTCGTGAGCACTGCTTTCTATCCTGCAGAAGGCTCGCCTGTGCCACTTTCTATTGCATTTTATTTTAATCCATTAACTTATCTTGTAGACGTTGTACGTGCTGGGATATTTGGAAATTTTGATACATTTGTGGCAATAGAAATGTTAGTTTTGGTTACATTAACTTTAACTTTGTTTTCAATAGCTACAAAACTTCTTGCAAAACTTGAATTATAGGAAATACATCTTGATTTAAATCCAACAATTTAGTAATACAACCATGGAGTCAAGAAGACGGAGCAGTTTTTGGTTTCTTCTACCCATTTTCTTTAATATTATTGGAGGTGTAATAGCTTATTTTATCATAAAAGATGATGATCCGCACAAAGCAAGAAATTGTTTATTACTTGGAATCATCCTCACTGCAATCTCAATAGCTATAATTGTGGTTCCAATAATAATTGGGATTTCACTTTTACCAAGATTTGATATGATGCCAAAAACCCCTTATCTTTAATCATAGTAAAAAAGTAGCCCGGCCCAGATTCGAACTGGGGTCAAGGGCTCCAAAGGCCCCTATGCTTGACCGCTACAATCGGTGGATTTTTCCTCTACCGGGCTTTCCGGGCGTTGACTGTTGATTTTAGTTCCTTTATAATGTTATTCAGTAAGTATAAAGTTCCAATTAAGTGAATTTTTAATATTTTGGATTATTTTATTGACAAAGTTTTGATGTTAATAATAAGCTTTGAAAAAGGATCTTCCATTGAATTTAATATTTTTTTTGCTCTATTTCTAAATTTCTTATTATTTGACTTCAAAATCTTTTTTACAAGGAAAACTATTTTTTGTGGATTTTCCTCCCTTTTTACTAAACCATTTTTTACAAGATATTGTTCTATGTAGTTTGGTACAGCATGATATGATATAGTTGGTACACCCATTAAAGCAGCTTCTGCCGTCATAGTTCCTCCAGAACCGATAAACACATCTGTAAATTTAAGTAAATTTTTTCCATCTATAACTCGGTCCAATACTATTACATTACTTCCAAATTTGTGTTTAAGTTGACTTATTTGTGGTAGGTATCTCCCTAAAACGACTATATTATAATTTTGAAATTCTTTAGTGATCTCACGTATAATTTTGATAATTCTGTTTTTATTATCAGAAACATAAGCAGCTTCTGATTCCTCAGGTCGTATTAATATGGTCTTTTTTTTCTTTAAAAGAAAATTATAATTCGAATCATTTTTTGATCTTTCTTTTACTATTACAGCCGCATCAATTGCTTTGTACGATGATATTTTTTCTTCAGAAATACCGTATTTTGTAAATTCTTTTTTTGGGATAATCCATGGTATCAAAAGTCTTTGTATGATTGGTAAAGATAATCTCATTACGGCATCTGCATGAGGAGAATCACAAAAGGCGATGTGCCTCACACCAAGTCCATACGAAATTCTTGATGCTTCAGGAGAGCAAAAACTAACTGTTAATTCAGGCTTAAATTTTCTTACTATTGATAATAAACGATACATTCGTGTGAGGCTTGCATCTAATTTGCTAATTTTATCGGATCCGCCGTGTTTTCCAACAAATACAAGATTTATGCCTCTGATTTTGGCAAGTTTTACTACTTCACGATAATTCCTTGAGGTACAAAGTAATTTGTTGTTTTTTTGTAATTTTCTGATCATAGGCTCAAAAAACAAAAGCTGTTTTGGAGTAAGTATATCTAACCAGATTTTCAAACATTTTCGATATAATTCTAAGGTGGAAAAAGTTTTTCTTAGCCTTTCTGCCTAGCTGCAATGATTTGGGAGGGACAAAAGTTGTTGTTTATGGCCTTAGTACTGAGGGTTATTCGATTGCATGTCAAATGGCAATTAAAGGAGCCGACGTCTTTATCATTGATGAATCAGCTCATATGGCAATATCTCTCAAATCTGAAATTGCTAAGACCTATCCAAATGTTGCATCTCTAAAAGAAGATGAACCATTACTTGGAGTAGAACCAATAGACGTTGCAATATCACATTCAGAATATCTCTTCTTTGCTCCAAGAATCCGAAAAACTGGGCAGGAAACAAAGATGGAAATTCATTCAAAATTCAAAGATGCTACTAGTGCAATAAAGCAAGGGGGATCCGTTATTTACAACCTACCAACAGGAATTGGGGGAAACAATGAAACTATATCTCTCTTGGAGCACGTAACTGGTCTTGAAGTAGGAAAGGGTATTTCATATTTCTATTATCCACTTGGAACTAAAAATCAGACACCAGAAATTATAGGATCTTTTAATGGTAAAGCAGACGAAAAACTTGCTAAACTACTTGAAATTGATAAAAAAGAAAAAAAATTCGTAACTATATCTTCATCTGAACTTCTTCACGCAATAAAAATACTTTCACAATTTTCTGGTTTTTCTAGTATACTTGAGGTCTGCAAATTTGCACAAGATGATAAAACAAGAAATGATCTCATGTTTGCTGAGTTTAAAAACTTCTTCTTGGATGACATGACTAATGGTTTGTATGATTTACGTTCACTTGGAACATCACTTGAAGGAGCAGGTGCTATGATGTATCTAGTTAATGGAAGCATTAAAGGAATTGAAGGTTATATAAAACGATTAATAGACGAAATTCGTTCTACTCTGAAAAAAAATGAACTAAAAGCAAGTAGAATAAGAGTTGCTCTTGTCTGGACCCAAGATGCTTATGAAATGCGCGGTGACAAAGTAGACATGTTAAATTCTCTTGTAATAAAATTACGTGATTACATAGGTGATGTTGAAATACATCAAAGTCCAAGTTTTGATCTATTTCATAGTGATAAAACCACCATAGTTGTAGCATGCTCAAAATCAGATTATGAAAAAATAAGTAAGACTGGTAAGGGTACTGATCTAATAACTATAAAAACAAACCCACTGTGTGAAATCCTGCAATAAGAATAAAATTAGACAAACAATTATCCCTCTTGTTTGTCTGAAGATCAAAATCCCGAACCAACAATGAAAGTGGAGACTATGGATACAGAAGAAGTTAAAGAAGAAAGCATTGATAATCTAAAATCTTTGCTAGAAAAAGAAAAAGAAAAAGTTGTATCATATGAGAAAAAACTCCAATATCTTCTTGCAGATTTTGAAAATCTTAAGAAAAAAATAGAGTCTGATGTAGGAACTCGTGTGAACTTGATGTTAACAGAAATCATGTTGAAGTTTTTATCAATATATGACGATTTTATTCGTGCAAAAGATATTCTTGCAAAACAACATGTCAAAACAGAAGGATTGGATGGCATTTTAAAAAATATGAGTTCTTTTCTATCAGAATATGGTGTAATTCAGATAGATGCAGTAGGTGAAATATTTGATCCTAAATTTCATGAAGCTATGGCAATTAAGGAAGATTCATCATTAGACAATGATATAATTACCAAAGAGATTCGTAAAGGATATATTTTACAAAATAGAGTAATTAGACCTAGTTTAGTAGAAATTTCAAAAACTAAGTTAGAAGGTGAAAATAATGGCTAAAATTATTGGAATAGATTTAGGAACAAGTAATTCTGCTGCTGCAGTAATGATGGGTGGTAAACCTACAATCATACCAGCTGCTGAAGGTACGACAGTTGGAGGCAAAGCGTTTCCATCAGTTGTAGCATTTACAAAAGATGGTGAAATTCTCATTGGGGAACCAGCAAGAAGGCAAGCTGTAACGAATCCTATAGGGACTATTGTTGCAGCAAAGCGTAAAATGGGCTCTAATTACCTTTTTAAGGTAAACGGCAAGGAATACAAACCTCAACAAATTTCTGCTTACATCTTACAGAAAGTAAAAAGAGATGCTGAGGCATTTATTGGAGAAAAAATTGAAAAAGCGGTAATCACCGTACCAGCATATTTTGACGATAATCAAAGACAAGCAACTAAAGATGCTGGTCAGATTGCGGGGCTGGAAGTTGTAAGAATAATCAATGAACCAACTGCGGCATCACTTGCATTTGGATTAGACAAAGCCAAACAAGATATGAAAATCATGGTGTTTGATTTTGGTGGTGGAACACTTGATGTAACCATAATGGAGATGGGGGGTGGTGTTTTTGAGGTCATGAGTACTTCGGGTGACACACAACTTGGTGGAACTGACATGGACAAGGTCGTAATTGATTATATTGTTGAGATCTTTAAGAAAAATGCTGGGATTGATCTTACCAAAGACAATACTGCAATGGTTAGAGTAAGGGAAGCTGCAGAGAAAGCAAAGATAGAACTATCATCCATAACTGAAACTGAAATCAATCTTCCTTTCATCTCATATGATCAAGCATCTGGTCCAAAAAACCTAGAAATAAAATTAACAAGAGCTAAACTTGAGGAGCTTATAAACCCAATAGTAGAAAGATGCAGAACTTCAATAATAAAAGCTTTGGAAGATGCAAAACTCTCTCCAAATGACATATCAAAAATCGTCCTTGTAGGTGGACCCACAAGAATCCCTCTAGTTAGAAAGTTTGTTGCTTCTGTAACAAGTAAAGAACCGGAATCTGGTGTAGATCCAATGGAAGCAGTAGCTCTAGGAGCTGGAATCCAAGCCGGAATCATATCAGGAGAGGTGACAAGTGATATTGTACTACTTGATGTTACGCCACTCACACTGGGAGTAGAAGTACTAGGTGGATTGCGTGAACCATTAATTGAGAGAAATACTACCATTCCTACCTCAAAAAGTAAAGTATTCACTACTGCTGCAGACAATCAAACGGCAGTTACAATTCACATAGTACAAGGAGAGCGACCAATGGCAGCAGATAATGTCTCGCTTGGGAGCTTTAATCTCTCTGGTATTCCTCCAGCACCAAGAGGAATCCCACAAATTGAAGTAAAGTTTGATATCGATGCAAACGGAATCCTTAATGTTACAGCTAAAGACCTAGGTACACAAAAGGAAGCAAAAATTACAATAACCGCGAGCACAAAACTTTCAAAAGAAGAAATAGAGAAGCTAAAAAAAGATGCAGAACTTTATGCAGAACAAGATAAAAAGAAAAAAGAAGAAATAGACATCAAAAATGAAGCAGAAGGATATATCTACACAACGGAAAAATTAGTTAATCAAGATCTTAAAGATAAGATAAAACCGGAACAAGTCACAAAGGTAAACGATGCTATAAAAGAACTCAAAGATGTACTTGAGAAAGGCTCCGCAGAAATAAAACCAAAACTCGATGCACTAAAATCTATAGTAAATGAAATCAGTACTGAACTTTACAAAAATGTTACTCCTACACCAGGAGCTAGTCAACAGACTAGTACAGAACAATCAGGAACTGCAGATGAACAAAACACTAATCAAAATAATCCATCGTAGTACATTGATAGGTATACTACATTATTACTTAGAATAAAATAGTTATGAGCACCAAAAGAGACTATTATGAGGTTCTTGGAATTCAAAAAAATGCTTCACAATCAGAAATAAAATCTCAATACAGAAAACTAGCTCTAAAATTTCATCCAGATAGAAACAAATCACCTGATGCAACAGAACACTTTAAAGAAATCTCAGAAGCATATGCAGTTTTATCTGATGATGAGAAGCGAAAGATATATGATCAATATGGTCACGCTGGAGTAGACGGAAGGTATAGTTCTGAAGATATATTCCGTGGAGCACGCGTTAATTTTGAGGATATTTTTGGAGGTTTTGGAGGTGGAGGGTTCGAATCAATTTTTGAGTCTATTTTTGGTAAAGGCGGATTTGGAGGATTTGGAAGAGAACGTGGTGAGGATCTAGTATATGATACCACAATAACACTTGAAGACGTTTTAAAGGGAAAACACGAAGAAATTGATATTCGAAAAGATGTGGAATGTGAAAACTGTAAAGGTTCAGGTGCTACGCCCGGAACATCAAAACGAACATGTTCAGTGTGTCATGGCCAAGGTCAAGTGAGAACAACACGAAATATGGGATTTTCAACTTTCGTAACTGTTCATCCCTGTAATACATGCAGAGGGCAAGGAAAAATCATTGAAAGGCCATGTAATCAATGTAAAGGTAAAGGCAAAGTAAAAGGTAAGAAACACATTGCATTTGATATTCCGCCGGGCGTTGATAATGGTGAGTATACCTTAAGAGGCGAAGGCGAATCAATAGACGATGGACCAAGTGGAGATCTCATAATTAGAATACATGTACGAGCACATGAAAAATTCAAAAGAGATGGGCCAAACATATTCTATGACGCAAATATAGCCATGGTTGACGCAGTACTTGGCAAAACAATTGTTATACCCACTTTGGAGGGAACAGAAAAAATTACTGTGGAACAAGGCACACAACCAAATACAATTATGAAATTGAAAGGTAAAGGAATTCCGGACACTGGTGGCAGAGGACGCGGAGATCAATATGTAAGACTTGTAGTAAACATTCCAACCAAACTTGATAGACATCAAAAAAAGATTTTGGAAGAATTTCGTGATGCTGATAAAAATTGACCACTGAAAAATTGAAGATAGGTCTTGATGTTGATGGCGTTTTAGCAGATGTTATTCATACATGGATTGGTTATAATAATAAAATAAGAAAACCAATCTCAAAAGAAGAAATTTCAGAGTGGGATTTTTGGAAACACCATAAAATAGATAAATACGATTTTTATAAAGAACTCTCTTTATGTTGGCAAAGATGGACCAAAATACCATCCACAGAAGAAAATCTTTCTAAATCGACATCAATTCTCTCAAATATTGGTGAAGTAGATATTGTCACTGCAAGAGAAGAATCTACACATATCTATGTTAAAAGTTGGCTTTTATCTCAAAAGATTACTTACAAAAACTATGTAGGAGTGCTAGAGGGTCTAGAAAAAACAAATCTTGATTATGATGTTTTTATTGATGATTCTCCACTAAACGCAAAAAGTATGCTTGATGCAGGTAAATCAGTGATACTTTACAACCAACCATGGAATCTAAGTTTTAATGATCCAAGAGCAAAAAGAATTTATCAATTAAAAGATGCAATTTCTATAATAAAGACACTTATGCAGGAAACCTAATTTTTTCGTTGCGGGGGTCGCCTAGCCTGGTCAACGGCGTAAGGCTCAGAACCTTATCTCTTAGGAGTTCGTGGGTTCAAATCCCACCTCCCGCATATTTGTAAATAAATTTGTGCCTGACCTAGGCAAACCTTAAACCATAGTAATTAGTAGGATCCCTGTGAAAATCAAAAAAGTATCTGGAAGAGGCACTTCAATTCGCGAAGAAGAAGATAAGCCTCAGAATTGGTCAGGTGAACAGTATCGGGAGTTTCAGAAAAAGAGGATGGAAGGATTGGGAAAAGACACAAAGATCTCTATGGGACGGGGTACGGGAAGTGTAAAAGCAGGGGAATACCCAAAAGCGCCGGAAAAACCTTCCACTAAAGGATTCACTGTTACCACTGGTAGGGGCACAGGAAAACGTAAAATCGAATAACTGTTAGCTTGACAAGTCAAAAAGAAAATTAGTGAGTGCAAAGGGTGTTCATGCCTTTGGCAAGCGACATTATTTTTTAAGAGAAATTTTTAAAAATTAGTTTAATTTTCATCCAGTTTTTCTTTGATCTTTTTCTCTAAAATCTGATTTATTTTTTGGCCATCTACTTTTCCACGCATAGTTTTCATTGCAATACCCATTAACGGACTAATCGATCTTTCTCCCTGTTCATGAATAATACTCATATTTGCATTTACGAGATCATCTAGTACTCTTTCTAGTTCTATGGGATCTATCTTGGTAATAGAGACATTTTTGATGGCTTCCTCAACGTACTGGGTTTTTCCAGACATTATATGTGAAAAAATTATCTCTATGGATTCTTTAGCAATTTCGCCATCTGCAAGAAGTTTAAATGCCTTCACAATCTCATTAGATTTTAATAATTTAACCTCTAATCCTTGCCTTTCGAGGTTTGTTATAGTGCCACAAAGAACTGAAGCAACAAAGGTTGGCGATATTCTTTTATCCTTACAAATAATCTCAAACAAATCAGAATAATTAGAATCAAATACCTGCACTGCGAGCTGCTGGTTTAGATTATACGTCTTCTCTAAATCTGATATTGTTTCTTCCCATGATTTAGGTATCATTTTTTGTGCATCTAACAACTCTGGTATAGTTACAATAATTGGTGGAATATCTGTCTCTGGATACATTCTTGATGATCCCGGTCTAGGTCTGAGGTATACTGTCTCACCTTCCGCAGTAGCTGCTCTTGTTTCTGCAGGAACGCCTACCTTCGCATCTTCAATTCTTTTAATAATGGACTCAATTGCAGGTTCTAATTTTTTCATTTCACCTGCTAAAATTAAAAAGGCATCATTTTGTTCAAGCTCCAATGTTTTTCTAACCGGATTAATCTCAGTTACTTCTATTCCATAATTTGGAAGTTCATCAGAATGAAATATGCCTCCTAATCCAAAAAACCTAACAAGTTCACCAATTTGTTTTCCTAATCGTATGCCTTGATATGGTTCAAAACTAAACATACCTGAAAAATTTTTTATTCTGATTGCTTTTACAACAGCTCCATCTTTCAATGCTTTTTGTATTACCTTTGACTTACAGTTTCTGAAAATATCTGTAACGTTTTTTACATCTCTTTCTTTAGCTATTCTATCTATTTCCATATTCTTTAATTTTGAAGCTATTGTGCTCAAACCATGTTGTCTTTTTGCTTCATATTCTATGATTTTTTCAAGATGATCAAGCTTTTGAACTCCCTTTATCTCAATCACATTGCCTCCCTGAATAGAAACATTAACATCTTGTCTTATTGTTCCTAGACCACGTTCTACTTTTTTTGTAGCACGCAAAAGCCTTCCAAGTGTAAGTGCTATTTTTTTAATTTCGTCTGGTTTTCCAGAAACAGGTTCTAATGCAATCTCTATTAGTGGAATACCTAATCTATCCAATGCATATTCTCTGGTATCTGTGGTTTCTCCGAGAATCTTTGCAGCATCTTCTTCCAAACTTACACTTTGAATTCCTATTCTATTTCCATCTACCTCAATGTAACCACCTTGTGAAACAAGCATAGTTCGTTGAAATCCTGATGTGTTAGAACCATCTATAACAAGTTTTCTCATTACATGAATCTCATTAAAAATAGTTGATTTTAAGGCAGATGCAATTACTAGAACAATATCTTTTGCATCCTTGTTTACTTCGTGAGGAGGTTCTTCATCCTGCTCTACAAGACAACTGCTTTCAGGATTTGCATAGTACACAATTGTTTTTGATTTGCTTCTCTCAAAAATCGCAGTAGGATCATATTCGCCCAATTCACTTTTTGCCACTCTTAACTTACGAAAAATTTTTACAGGATATTCTTCCGATTCAATTGTAGGACAACTACAAAACAATTTCTTGTTAGTTGCTAATTGTTGATGTATCTCTAATCCAACTTTTAATCCAATTTTATCTATCTGAAACTCGGACACTTCCTCCTTTATCAATTACCATGCTTTTTAAGCTTAATCTGAAAACTCTAATGCGATATTTTCTTTCATTAAAGTTTCCATTTCTTGTATATTATCTGAATTTCCAAGAGCCCACATTGCTTTTACAAGTGCGGTTTCTGGAATCATATTTGATAAAGGCATTATGCCAAAATTAAGAAGATCTCGACCACTTTCATAAACTGTCATACGTACCATTCCATCTATACACTGAGATGTCATACCGATAAAAAGTCCCTTCTTCTTGGCTTTATCTACATTATCATACATTATCTTTCCAACGTGACCTAAACCAGTTCCCTCAAAGATTATTGCTTTGTATCCAGCTTCTATGATATAATTTATTACACTTGGATCTAGCCCTGGATAATATTTTATTAATGCTACACGTGTATCAAAGTTGATTTTTGGTACATATTCCCTTTTTCTTACATAATTGAACTGTTGATTTTTTATTATTTTATCATTTTTTATTATGAATGCAGGTGATCCCCCAACTGTTTGAAATGCATTACGTTTGCTCGTATGATTTTTTCGTACACGAGTTCCCCAATGACAAGCTACCTCCTCATCACTAGTAGTGTTATGCATAACCACATAAATTCCAGTAGTATCGCATGTCACAAGAAATTTTGCTGCTGAGATAAGGTTTAGCGCTGCATCAGATGATGGTCTGTCAGAAGATCTTTGTGAACCTACCAATGCTACAGGAATTGGAATATTTACTAAGGCAAATGAAAGTGCTGATGCAGTATATTGCATCGTATCAGTTCCATGAGCCACGATGATTCCTTTATATTCTGATTTTAGGCAGCTATCAATTTTTTCAGCGATTTTTTTCCAGTGTTCAGGGAGTAGATTTTCAGAATATTCTGAAAAAAGAACCTCAGTATCTATATTTGCTATTTCGGTGAGCTCTGGAACAGTAGCATTTAGCTCAGCTGCAGTAAGTGCAGGTGCAACCGCTCCTGTTCTGTAATCTACTTTGCTTGCAATAGTGCCTCCTGTAGAAACAAGTAATAGTTTAGGTAAATTTGGATTTATCCGTGGTTGATGTACAGTTTCTTTTGTGATCTCACTGGAAGATTCAATTTCTATCTTTTTTATTTTACTTACTTCAAGACCTACATTATATCCACTTTTAAGCTTTAACACTATATGCAGGTCATCACTATATTCATAACGTGGCATAATCATCCCAGAATAATCTACTTCAGTAACAACTCTTACAATATCACCAACCTGAAGATTGTGCTTTTGCAAAAATGAAAGTGATTTTCCTCTATATCCGGTATAATTCGACATTTGATTGGATTATAACAGTTATTTAATTAAAATTACCTGTAGTAAGGTACTGCTACCTTTTCCCCTATCTTAAGCTCTTTCTGTGCTCTAACTTTTCTTACAGCATCTTCAAAATGTAGCATTGTTACTTCTGGATCTCGAGGACCACTCTTTTCTACTTCTTTTGAACCTCCTTGTCTGATAAAACAGTCTTTATCTATACATTTGATTAGTTTTCCACTAATCTTGGAACTATAGATCATGTCTACTGCAGTCCAATTGTGGGGAGCTCCTGTCGGCTTTCCATCTTCTTTAATTTTTGACCCATTACATGGTCCACCAAATTTATCGAGATGTTCATGTATTACTAGTGATACGGCTGTATTTGCAATAGATGCTACATCTGCTCCACTAAGACCATCAGTTGTTTCTGAAATTTTGTCTAGATCCACATAATTTGGACCCCTTTCTTTAACAATGGGAACATCCTTTGTACTTATTTCCAGAATTTTCTTCCTACCTTCTTTGTCGGGCATTGGTACAAGTATTATCTTATCAAATCTTCCAGGTCTTAGAAGTGCAGTATCAATCATATCAGCTCTATTTGTTGCAGCAAGGACTACTACTCCATGCAAGCTTTCTATACCATCGAGTTCGGTTAGGAGTTGACTTACAACTCTTTCAGTTACTGCCGTTTCTCCACCAACTCCTCTGATTGGAGCTATAGAATCTATTTCATCAAAGAAAATAACACATGGAGAAGCCTGTCTTGCTCTCCTGAATATCTCTCTAATACCACGTTCGGATTCACCCACCCACTTTGAAAGTAATTCAGGACCTCTTACTGAAATAAAATTAGCTTCACTTTCTGTTGCTACAGCTTTAGCTAAAAGGGTCTTTCCAGTACCGCTTGGTCCATGGAGTAGAATTCCTCGTGGCATTCTATGACCAAGTTTAGAGTATAATGTCGGATATTTCATTGGCCATTCAACTGCTTCTTGAAGCTCCCGTTTTACATTTTCTAAGCCACCTACTTCATCCCACTTTACATCCGGATTTTCAATGAAAACTTCACGCATTCCCGATGGTGTGACTTCCCTCAATGCATTCTGATAATCGTCCCCATTTACAATAAGTTTGTCAAGAGTTTCTGGTGGAAGCTTCTCATCCTCAAGATTTAGTTCTGGTAAAAGTCTTCTTAAACACTTCATTGCAGCCTCTTTACAAAGATATTCCAAGTCTGCACCAACATAGCCGTGGCTAATTGCTGCGATTTTCTCCAAATTTACGTCGTCGCTTAGTGGCATGTTTCTTGTATGTATCATGAGAATGTCTTTTCTACCCTTTTTATCAGGTACTTTAATCTCAATTTCTCTATCAAATCTTCCAGGTCGTCTAAGAGCTGGATCTATTGCGTTTGGCCTGTTTGTTGCAGATATGACAATGACTTTACCTCTGGCTTCCAAACCATCCATAAGCGAAAGTAATTGAGAAACAACTCTTCTCTCGACCTCTCCTGTTACTTCTTCTCTTTTGGGAGCTATAGAATCAATTTCATCAATGAAAATTATGGAGGGGGATTTTTCCTTTGCTTCTTTGAAAATCTCTCGCAATCTTGCTTCACTTTCTCCATAGAACTTACTCATTATTTCAGGACCAGAAATACTGATAAAATGAGCATTGCTTTCATTTGCAACTGCTTTTGCTAGCAAAGTCTTTCCAGTACCGGGTGGACCATAAAGCAACACTCCTTTTGGGGCTTCTATTCCTAATTTTTCAAAAATTTCTGGATGTCTTAGAGGAAGCTCAATCATTTCTCTGACTTTCTTAATTTCATCAGTTAACCCACCTATGTCTTCATAAGTCACTTGTGGAACCCCACGGAGGGTTTCACCTTTTTCTGCAATGTGAAATACGGTCTTTTGAGTTACAAGTACAGCATCTGCGGCTGGTGTAACTCCAATTACTTGAAAAGTTAATCTTCCACCAAAATATGGTACCATTACATTATCTCCTTTAATCAAAGGAACACTTTCTAAGGCATCTGCAAGATATCTTTCATCAATTGGTGGAATTGCTTCCAATGGAGCAACAACTACTTTTTCAGCAGCAACTGCTTTTATTTTTTTAACTGCTACAGTATCACCAATAGCTATTCCGGCATTATTTCTTACAAGTCCATCAACTCGAATTATTCCTTTACCTTCATCAGAAGGATAAAGTGGCAAACACTTTGCAACAGTTCTGCGCTTGCCTTTAATCTCAATAACATCGCCAGTTGAAGCACTTAGTGAATCCATTGAATCATAATCAATTCGAGCTACTCCTCTACCAACATCTCGTGTATATGCCTCGAGTACTTTAAGGGAAAGTGCATTCTGGCTCACAAATTAAACAGCCCCAAACTAATTTTTATACCTTTGTCGTCCTTGATTCATTACATACAAGATCCAAAGCTTAAAATCTACAAGAGAGAGCAACATTTTCTAAATTGGGCAAAAGAACTCTTGTTAGAAGACGTGGTCGAGGTGGAATGCAATTTCGTGCAGCAACTACTGGCAAGTTATTGCCCGCAAAATACCCAAGATTTGGACTTTCCGAACAATGGGAAGGCCATGTCGTAGATTTAGTTCATGAAAGAGGCCGTGATGCCCCTCTTGCTAAAGTTCGATTTGATGATGGCTCATTTTCATATGTTCCTGCCATTCTTGGTACAAAAATAGGTTCAAAGATTCAATTTGGATTAAAATCTGGAATTTCTCCAGGAAATGTAATTAGTATTCAAAATATTCCTGACGGAACAATTGTTAGTAATATAGAAAAACATTTTGGAGATGGCGGGACAATTGTGAAATCTGCCGGCACATCTGCAACAGTTTTTTCACATAGCTCAGAGGGGGTTACAATAAAACTGCCATCAGGAAAATTCACCACACTAAATCCTCAGAATAGAGCAATGATTGGAATCCTTGCTGGTGGGGGTGCAGGTGATAGACCATTTATGCGAGCAGGTAATGCTTGGCGTAGAAAACGATCTAAAGGCCAGAAATACCCAATTGTCAGAGGTGTTGCACAAGCTGTATACGTACACCCGCACGGGGGTGGCAGACATCAACATGTAGGTAGAAGTTCAACTGTTTCAAGAAATGCACCTCCTGGAAGAAAAGTCGGTAGCATAGCAGCCAGAAAGACTGGACGTGCAAGAATTAAAGAGAGACAGGACAGCAGCTCATCTTAAAATATTCACACTCAAGACTAATTAATCTTGAAACAAGAATCTTTACATGACAAACCAACGTGTCCATATTTTTGTGAAAGGTAAGGTTCAAGGAGTTTTTTTTCGGCAATCAACTAAAACCATGGCAGAAAAGAAAAACGTTACGGGTTGGGTACGAAATCTAAAGGATGGCAGAGTTGAGGCATTGCTAGAAGGACAAGATGTAGATGTAAGTGAAGTTGTAGAATGGAGTCACGGAGGACCTACAACTGCTATGGTTGAAGATATTCAAATCATCAATGAAAAATACAAAGGTGAATTTTCAAAATTTGAGATTTTATACTAATGTATTGTGTTATAGGCATCCAAAAGAAGATTTTTTATTTCGCCAAGATCTTGACCGGGTTTTATCAGTATCTCTTTTTGAGGTTCTTTTCTATCTCTTCTTACTTTTATTAAAATAGATTCATGCTGTGGTTCTAAATCCGCAAAGAATCTAAATGACATAGATTTACAAAATACTATTCTATGCATACGCACATCTTCAATTACATTTTTCCCAAAAGAGAAACAATAATCTCTTAGTAAATCAAAAAGTGGTTTAATTGATGGCATGATCTGTTTTTTGAAATCATCATAAGTTTTTTTATTTCCAGAAAAAATCAGATCGTTCATAATATGGATCACTCTATCATGAATATTTAGTAGTAGCTCTACTAGTTCCTATCTAAACAAATAGCCCCATCTCAAGTCTAGCAAGATCCGCCACGTAGACGACGCAGCGTGAATGCTCTACCTTAGGATTGCTCCCTCCCGGACCTCATCCCTTTCAGCAGTTAGGTCTTGAAGACTATCCCTTCAGACAGCTCCAGTCCTGCACCCACCCACTTCGGCGTGATTTCATTTCCGCAAGTCAAGCAGGTACTATCCATCTAGAGATTTACCTAGCAGTTACTGATCTCTGCATATAGCCGGTTTCAGATATAGGGCACGGCTGGCGCCCCGATCCTACCTACTACCAACATACCATACAATGAAATCTTATATGTGCATTAGGATTTTTCTTGCTTTAAATTTACAAGCATGGTACAAACTGAACAAATCTCACCTGTACATTGATTACCACATTTTTGACAGACTCTTTTTTGTTTGTAGTTTGCATCTTTCACTGTATGAACCAACCTCATTACCGAACCATACATGCTATTTTTAATTCCATTATGATGATTTTCTAAAGAATTTAGAAATTCACGTATTTCTGTTCGTATTCCTTCATTCATATGTGGACATTGTTCTGACTGGAAAGGAATTTCATTTGTAAATGCATAGAACACAATTTCATTTTCGTAAATTTCACAGAAAGGCTTTATCTTCCTCATCTTGGTTGTTGATGTAGCAGGTTCCATCCACCCAATTTTGTTTGTATCTCCAGACAGTAAGTTGATAATAAAAGTTTGAAGAACGTCATCTAAGTTGTGACCTGTAGCTATTACGTCAACTTCCAAGTCTCTAGCACCAAAATCTATTGCACGTCTTCGTAATATTCCACAAATTGAACATGATGATGTCTTTTCATTTTCTCTAATCTCGAGAGATTCTTCTAACGTTAAATCAAAAAGATCTTTGTACGAATAGGATCTATGTTCTACTCCAAGACTATTACAAAAACTTCTCACAATTTCTAATGCTTCATCACGATAGCCGATAATTCCCTCGTCTATTGTTATTGCTATCAGCTTAAAGTTGTGAGATTCAGACATTTTTTTAAGCACATGTAAAAGTGATAATGAATCCTTTCCACCTGACACCGCTACTCCAACTACATCTCCATTTCGTATCATGTTATTTTTTGATATTGTTTTAGCTGTTTTTTGCACAATTGAATTTGAAAAACAGGAGGAACAAAGACTTTCTCCTGAATATTTTCTAGAATAAACCGCAATGTTTTTGCATCTGTTACAACTCATAAAGGAACTTTTTTGTGCCCAAATTTAACCATATGTGATTTCTAGAAATTAAAATTAGATAGTAATAAAACCCGATTTGGCTACGGAAAACCCAATGTTTAGTGCAAACAAAATAAATGTAAAACCATAAAGTGACCACATGACATTTTTTACTATTTTATCAGATGTGCTTTTCTCAATTATGCTCTGGATGAATTTGCCACCATCTAAAATGGGGAGAGGAAGCATGTTGAAAATGCCTATGAAAAATGAGAGCATCCAAAGCCAAAGTAGAAAAGTGAAAACTTCTGGACTCCAAGGAATGTAATATGGAACTACGGGTTGATATGATGGAAACGCAGCCCTTGTAATTCCAAGTAAACCTTTCTTTGGATCATCTGGTGATTCCTTAGTCACAACAGGAATTTGCATAGTCTCACCATTCCTAACTATTGATACCATTGCTGTTTCACCCGGTACGAGTTTTATCTTTGCAAAATCTTGTGGTTGAACAACAGGACTTCCATTTATCGCAGTAATTATATCATCTTTAAGTAAACCTGCTGCAGCAGCTCCAGTTCCCTCGGTTACAGAAATTATGGGAACCCCTAAAGGCTGATTATAAAATACTTCTCTGATAGGTTCTGGCGTCAACAATGCAAAAGATGGATTAAAGATAAGGAGCCCTGCTATGATAAAAGAAAATGTAACATTTGAGGTGGCCCCAGCTCCTATTACTCTAAGTTTTGAAATCTTTTTTGCTTTTGCAAATTCTTCTTCATCTGGTTCGACAAAACCAGCAAAAAGTGCAATAAATACAGCAAATCCGCCTGTTTTGATCTTTATCTTTTCTAAAGTGGCAACAATTCCATGCGCACCTTCGTGTATTACAAGAACTATAGGAATAGATAACAAAAATGGTACAAGTGCTGATGTAGTTTGGATTGTGACTCCTGGTATCAGAACTGTTACTTCCGAAAACGACTCGGGCTTGATAAAGAAATTAAATATGTTGGAGATCAGAAACCAGAAGGCAAAACCCATCATAATGAATCCTGCGACAACACTTGTGTTTGAGAATATCTTTGTAGCCCGCTCAGTTCTACCTAAAAGTTTACTTAGAACAAGTTGCACGCTACGATTTTTGTATGTAAGACTATAAGGCGTTATTTCAAAACCACGTTTATCTAATTTGAAGACTTTGGCTAGTAAAAAAACTATTCCCCAGACAATCAAAACATACCAGATCGGATTATTTACAGAAAAATCAAATGCCAAAGTAATTGATACTCTTTTTAGTCAGGGCAAATTTATCAGTTGCTATGGGAACTGTCATAATAATCTCAACATACCCAGATAAAAAATCGATTTTGAAAATTGCAAATATGATAGTCAAAGAAAAACTTGCTGCATGTGTAAATTTCACAAAAATAAATTCAATTTATAGCTGGCAAAACAAACTTGAGAACACTGAGGAATTTTTAGCTTTTTTTAAAACAACAGAAAAGAAAAAAAACTTGCTAAAAAACAAGATACAAAAATCACATCCATACAAGGTGCCAGAAATTGCTGAGCTCAAAGTAAAATCACTAAACAAACCATATTTGGATTGGCTTGTAAACTCAACTAATTAGGAACAAAGCGTAAAAGTGAAACAATCCCACCAAGTGACGAAACTCTTAATCCTACATCTGTAGTAGAATCAACGGAAAATATTTCTACCCCTTTACTTTCAGCTTGATTTAAAAATTCTATGATTTTGTCTTCATCTTGTTTCTCAAAAACCTTGTCCGAAAAAATAATTGACTCTACAGCCCCCACCCCATTTGCTTTTTCAGTTTCAGCAAAACCCATAGTGAATTTGTTGCTCCTTTTGTTAACTAGAAGCATTATCTCGTCTATTATGTGTGATACTTTGGCAAGTTTGCTTTTATCCATTGCTTGTTTCATAGCCTGTGATTTTACAAACGTGTAAATTCCGTCTTCCCCACCAGAATCAATTCCCTCAATAATCTGGATTTTGTGTTTTTTACCAATTGGTGTTTCCAAGAGATAGTTACCAAATCTCTTTCTGGTTTCACCAGGGCCAAATATTATGATAGCATCATCTTCTCGTACAGAAAGCAAGACTGCTCTTTGAATATCTTCAAAAAATGTTTCAATATTGAATTTTGCCTTGTATCTTTTTCCACTTGCACCTGAGTACATGTTGGGCATTAGCTTCAAGTGGGTACCACTTAGTCTGCCGATTCCACAATCTCCTGTATCAATTGCTATTAACAAAAATCCAAAATTTACCTTTTTATCAAAAATCAATTTTTTTTCAAGATCCACCCACTTCTTTTTGGTCAAAGTAATAGGCTCACCTATCTTAAGTGTCAATGAATGGTGTGATCCTTTCTGTACAGATTCACTATCTGATTCTATTATTGTCCCATGAACTTTTAATCTATCCACGACGTCATCAATTGAAACTTTTTCTACACTTAACACAACTCGTATTTTGATCCTTTCACCTCTGTCTGGTCTAGCAAACTCTTTTTCTTGTTTAATAGCACGTGTGGTGTCACCAGTAAGTTTGTCTTCTCTTTTTATGATCCTTCTTAATACGAAAAGATCGTCTGGTTCCTCTGGTATTAATGATACAGAATTTTCATCAATAGTTTTTGTGATCATTTTAATCTACTTTACATTAGAAAAAGAACAATAAAAAAGAAAAGAGGTTAGTTTGTTAATTCACTAGTCTTAGTTGGTTGTTCTCCCGCCTTTTTTCTTAGATAACTTTGAACCCATTCTTGAGTTAAAACCCCTGCTTCTGTTAGGTTTACAAGTGTGTTTGTAGAGGCCTCGCCAACAACCTTACCAGTGTTTCGCCTAATTTGACGCCATTTTAGATTAGTGTTTCCGCTCTTTGAAGAATAAATCATACCTAATACATCCTTTGCATTTACAAAGGTCATATCACGAATTTTTTTGAGAGTCACTTTATCAGCAGCCTCGACATAAATCAGGCCAGGAGAAGTTTCGCGTTCTGGGAATACTTCATAATCTTCAAAGTAGCTTTCAGGGATAAAAGAATTGCAAGTACTTAGGATTACAAATTTCCTAAAACTATCAAGTGAACATGTAGCATCTATTGAAACCATCCTAATAAAATTCAGTTCTTTTGCCTTTTATCAAGCTTCTTGAAAGACTCAATTAGGAATTAGAGAATTTATTACCTGCAGGCGTTGATGACCAAATCCCTTTGATTTGATGAGAAGGATCTTGAGTTCTGAGCCTGCATCATAACATCCTTATCATTAATTCTATGTTTTAAAACCCATGAAATCGGTTACAGAATATCTAACATTTAATGTTCCATCAAGAAGAGGATTTGTAAATATAACTTCAAAAATTGCAACGATCGTGCAAAAAAGTGATATCATGGAGGGCCTTTGTTTAGTAAATGCAATGCATATTACAGCAAGCGTGTTTATCAATGATAATGAAAGTGGGCTTCATAATGACTATGAAAAATGGCTTGAAGAACTAGCACCACATGAACCAGTAAATCAATATGAACATAATAAGACAGGAGAAGACAATGCAGACGCTCATCTAAAAAGACAAGTGATGGGTAGAGAAGTTGTTATAGCTATCACCAAAGGTAGACTTGATTTTGGTCCATGGGAACAAATATTCTATGGAGAATTTGATGGTAGAAGATCAAAAAGGGTTCTTGTAAAGTTACTTGGAGAATAATTAAGAGAGAGAGCCACGCTTCTGACTTTCTTCAAGATTTGATTTTAATTTGAAACTTTCTTCATGATTTTGTGGACCGTGATTACACTTTACACATCCTATCTTAAAGCCATTAGAATCACGAATGTAGGTTTCACAACCACAAAAACAAGTCATGGTTATCTGAAATTTTTACTAAGATATAACTTATTTCAAAATTAATTTTTGCAACACTTTCCACGTGGAATATCATGATCATGGGGACATTTCCTAGGATGCTTTAACATTGTACAAAGAGCATCAGTAAATTGCTCATTCATATGATGTTCTATTCCGCAAACCATCTCTTCATCTATGTCTACTTTGAGCGCACTCTCCATTAAGACTTCTAACAATCTACTATTTCGCATCATATTAGAACCAACTTGCTCCCCACTCTTGGTCAACGAAACACCTGTCTTATTATAATTAACAAGTTTGGATTCGTTTAGCTTTTTTAACATCTGAACAACACTTGGTTGTCTAACATTTAACATCTTAGATATTGAACTAATCTTCACAGGATCTCCACTTTCTTTTATATGCCATATGGCCTTTAGATACATCTCTACGTGTTCAGCTTCTGCGGTCCCAACAAATAGAACCTCATCTTTGATATTTGACAATTTATTTTACCTTACTTTACATCCTTTGATTCTTTTAATAAATATTCAAAATACTCGCGTGCAAAGCCAGCAAGACCAGAATGATCAGCCCAAATAGCTACTGCCTCTGCAGATCCAGACGTGCCAAGATCTTCTCCAAGTAAAATAACGACATATCTTTTATCTGATATTACTCCGCCACCAAATAGTCCTTTCTTGATTTTTACTTTGGCTACTCGTGATAATGCTTTGAGCGTTTCTGAATTTGCATCATCAGAAACTAATATTGTGATATCTACTCCTCTATCATGTAATAATCTAAGCTTAGGTAATGCCTCTTTTGCCAAATCTTCTGCCACCTTAGGTATTGCTATTAATACTTCATCTCTACAAGAATCTACCATTTCTAAAATTTTGGAAGCAATGTTTACCACTCCTGAAAGAACCCAAATGTCAGGCCGCTCACTGGTACCACTTTGCTCATAAAGTGGAGTGAGCTCTTTTAAAATAATGGATTCATTATTTTTGAATTCTATTTCGTGTGTTTGTCTAGTATTATCTATCGCAGTAGAAGGCGGTTTTGCAAAATACTGTGTAGGTCTTGATTCATCAGAACCAACCCATCCCTTTTCTTCTAATGTACCCAACACTTCATAAATTTTTGAATACGGAACACCAGATTTCTGACTTAGATCTGATGCATTTATCTGACCAGTTTTTAAAAGTGCAGAATACGTTTTTATCTCATAACTGGTGAGACCTATTTTTTCCAGTGCCTTTCTTGCCTTATCTGAAAGACTCATCTATTTTTCATTCTAGTCTTTTGATATATATGTCAACTATGCAAGTATCATGAATTAGGCATAGTACATGAGATTAATCTCACAAAACCACCGGTGTCTTGTAGGAAATCTATTAAATACTAATTCTGAAAACAAGCGATTAGTATGGAGCTAATCCAGATTGCCAACCAGAAGGTACCTACATTAGGTAAGAAATCTACTATTAGGTTTACTCAAAGTATTTGTCCTGACTGTAACATGATTCTAGATGCAGAGGTCTTTGAAAGAGATGGAAAAGTATTCATGACAAAGACGTGTCCAACTCATGGCGAATGTGAAGAACTATACTTTGGTTCCTATGAGATGTACAAAAAGTTTAGCACTTATTGGATGGACGGAAAAGGCGCTCATGCTCCAAATGTTATGATTGAGAAATGCTCTTGCCCAAACAATTGCGGTCTTTGTTCTAATCACTTATCTCACAGTGGATTAGCTAACATGATAGTTACTAACAGATGTGACCTAACATGTTGGTATTGTTTCTTCTATGTGAAAAAGGGACTTGAAGGTGCATACATGTATGAACCATCGCAAGACCAAGTACGAGCAATGATGAAAACACTGCGGGCAGAAAGACCGATCCCAGGAAACTCGATGCAAATAACTGGAGGTGAACCCATGTTGCGTGAAGATATTGTTGACGTTATTAAAATAATGAAAGAAGAAGGGGTTGATCATATTCAGATGAATACAAATGGAATCAGATTTGCTCTTGATCCAGAAGCAATGCGTGAAGTACGGCTAGCTGGTGTTAACAACTTGTACCTTAGTTTTGACGGTGTAACTGCAAGAACAAATCCAAAGAACCACTGGGAAGTTCCATATGCTCTAGAAAGTGCTAGAAAGACAGGAACTACAGTTGTATTTGTTCCAACAGTTATCAAATCAATAAATGACCATGAGTTAGGTGGCATAATCAGATATGCCCAAAAGAACTTGGATGTTGTACATGCGGTAAACTTCCAACCAGTTTCATTGACAGGAAGAATGGGTAAAAAAGAACGTGAGAAATACAGAATTACCATTCCTGACTGTATACAAAGAATTGAAGAACAGACTGGTGCTGAAGTTACAGTCGATGACTGGTTCCCAGTCCCAAGCTGTATGCCTCTTACAAATGTCATAGAGGCATTCTCGAGCAAACCAAAATACGAATTATCGATTCATTTTGCATGTGGTGCCGGTACGTACATTTTCGAAGATCAAGAAACAAAGAAGTTTGTACCATTGACCAGATTTGCAGACATTCAGGGAATGTTAGAGCTGTTCGAAGACAAAGCAGAAGAAATTCGTTCCGGAAAGAACAAGTACTTTACAATGTTAGAAGTTGTACGAAAGCTTTCCAGCTTTGTTGATAAAAAGAAACAACCTGCTGGTCTTGATTTGGCAAAGATGTTTGGAAATATTTTGATGAAAAGATCATTTGACTCTGTTGGTTCATGGCACGTTAAAGGATTATTCTTAGGAATGATGCACTTCCAAGACAAATACAACGAAGACCTAGAAAGATTACAAAGGTGTGATATTCACTATGTAACGCCAGATCTCAGAATAATCCCATTCTGTGCTTTTAATGTAATACCTGAATGGTATAGAGATAGAATCCAAAAGAAATACTCGACTACCGTAGAAGAATGGGAACAAAGAGTAGGAGCAAAACTAGAAGACGGTTTGTATCGAGGAATCATGAGACGAGGATCAGGAGACGAACTTGCTGCAGGTTGTGCAAAAAGTCAAATGTTCCATGAAGCATCTCAAGCTTTAACGTAAATTAATTTCAATTATTAGTTTTCTACCTTCTAAAATATAGATACTAATACCATCACTTTTTTATCAAAATATTTTTTTTGAACACGGAACAACTAAAAATTATTTAAATTCAATGTTAAGTATTGGTGATTTTTCCTTTCAATATGTTCTTTATTCTACGTAGTTGGGTGTCTCTGATGAATTCTCTTGTTTC
>JAHEYZ010000042.1 GCA_023251295.1 Nitrosotalea sp.
GTAGGTTTGTGCACCATCAGCAGTATTTGTTAATTGATCATAACGAATATCGATTTCACACTGACCGGCAGTCGCAACTTCATGATGATGGTTATCACATAATATGCCAAAATTTTCATTCAAACATTCAACACAATCATTTCTAAATTCGGTTAATGTGTCAGATGGTGTACTTGGATAATATCCCTCCTGCAAACCCATTGGATATCCAGTTCCTTCCTGACTCCATGGCGCTTCTTTTGATTCTATTGAATATGACTGACCTTTGTACGGGGTGAGGACATCCCAGTGAACCTTATCAAAGACGAAAAACTCTACTTCTGGACCCCAAAGGCTAAAATCGTATCCTTGTGTCTTGAGGTGCTTTTCAGCCTTTTGTGCTATTGAACGAGGATCACTCTCAAGTCTACCTTTATCCCATCCCCAGTAGATGTCACAAATCAATCTTGCAGTTTTAGCGTTTGTTATCCATGGAATAGGTGCATAAGTATTTGGGTCTGGTTTCAATACAAGATCAGAATCAGCTACATGTGCAAATCCAATAATCGATGAACCATCGAGTTTTGGTAATCCGTCTTGCATCTGTTGTGGTGTAAATAGATTTGCGGAAATTGTTGTATGATGGAATCTTCCAGTGAGTCCTGTAAACTGTAAATCAATAAATTTTACTTGCTCATGTTTTATTTTTGCAAAAACCTCATCAGCTGAATAAGAAACTGCGGTGGGCTCTCCACCAATCACTTTATATGGCAATTTAGCACCTTGATCATAACACGAGGAGTCTACCATTTAAGGATTATTAGGTGTGCAAATGTCTGAAATAAAAAAAATTGATGTTAATTCTCTGTACAGTATCTTACTACGAGAAATCCAAAATGATTCTGTTCAAGAAATTGATTCACATCTTTACCACAGCATATCGGATATGATTGGAAAGTTAAAAAATCAAGGATATGATGGGATTGAATCAAAGATTAAGGACTCACTTGTAAAGATAATAACTGATATGGTTTCACTTCTTTTAAAAATAAGAATTGAAAAAGCTGTAAAATCAAACGTGATAGATTATTCTAATCTATTAGATGAAGAAAGATACATACTTGATTCAGATGATGAATTGCGTCAGCGAAGAGAAACAGTTCTTTCCGCAACACTAAACGGCAGATTAAAACTTCTTGAAACTGTTTCAGAAAATCACAAAATGCGTTCTATAGTTGTGAGATTTCTAAAACCAATAGACCAAATTGTAGGCTCAGATCTCGAGAAATATGGTCCATTTGATGCTGAAGACGTAGCTACTCTTCCTTTTGAGAATGCTACTGCTCTCATCGGGAAGAAAATTGCTGTAAAAGTAAGCTGGGAAGACTAAAAATTACCTAACTCCGTCAAATAGCATGTCTCATTTGGGAATAGATGTTATCGATTACCTCTTACTTACCATATATCCAGTTGTTGGGCTCTTTATTATAGAAATTATCTCTAGAGCGTTTAAAATCACATCTTGGATAAAACTTGTAATTCAAGGAGTTTTGTGTATAGGATTTACCATAGCATATGTAACTTTGATTGTAGCACATTGGCTTACTGCTGTTGTTCTTTTAGCTTTAGCAATAGCATTACTATACCAAGCAAGAATTGCAAAGATAAAACCAGGACAATCCATTTACTAGATATGCCAAAACTTTCCAAAAACGATTGTAAAAAAACCTATTTAATCAATATGAATTCGATGAGATCACCAAAACATATTTACACAATATATTGTGATAAACAGCAGATTTTCATTGATCAAAGATAAAATAGCAATAGTAACAGGTGCAAGTAGTGGTATAGGATATTCTACTGCTTTGGCATTAGCTAAAGCAGGAGCTAAAGTAGCAATTGCTGCAAGAAGAACTGATCGCCTTCAACAATTAGAAAATGAAATTAAGAAAAGCGGTGGTCAATGCTTAGTTATTACTTGCGATGTTACAAAACGAAAGGACTGCGAATCATTAATTGATGCAGTGATAAAAAAATGGGGTCGTGTAGATATACTAGTTAATAATGCCGGAATAATGCCTCTAAGTTTTGTTAAGAGCCTAAAAATTGATGAATGGGAACAAATGGTGGATGTAAACATAAAGGGTGTTCTATTTTGTACTGCAGCTGTAGTACCTCACATGATAAAACAAAATTCTGGTCATATTGTCAACCTCTCATCAATTGCAGGCAGAGTTGTCTTTGCTGCCGGCAGTGTTTATTGTGCAACAAAATATGCAGTAAGGGCATTTAGCGAAGGTTTACGGCAAGAACTAAGCACCAGAAATAATATCCGAGTGACGACCATTGAACCAGGAATAGTTGCAACAGAGCTTACTAATACAATCACTGAAAAGGCTTTAGAATCTTTTCTAAAATATGCACAAACCATAGAAACTCTGAAATCTGATGACATCGCAAACGCAATAATGTTTGCCGTTGAATCGCCTCCTCATGTCAATGTTAACGAAATAATGGTCAGACCAACCCAACAAGAAAGATAATTTGGCTTAGGTGTTATCTATAAAACCAACAAACATTTTGATTCTTGGTGGGGGATTTGGTGGACTTGCAGCAGCCAATGAGTTGCGGCAGAATCTTCCGATTAATGTCAAAATTTCAATAATTGATAAAAAAGACTATTTTATGATGGGCTTGGTAAAACTTTGGATCTTAAATGGCACTAGAGAATTTGAGTTTTCAAAAAAACCATTAAAGTCTATAACAACAAAAGGTATTGATTTTATCAATGAAGAAATAATAAAAATAGATCAAAAAAAGAAATCTGTTACAACAAAATCTAGAGAACTATCATATGATTATTTGATTATTGCATTAGGCGTAGAACTTGCACCAGAACAGATCAATGGTCTTTATGAGCATGGATTAATTTTGTACGAAATTATAGATGTTCCAAAAATTCGTGAAGCTATTAAGAAAATGAAATCTGGCAAAATAGCTATGGCTATCATGGGCATGCCTTACAAATGCCCTCCAGCACCATACGAGGCAGCTCTTCTCATTCGTTCCATGTTAAATGATTTGGGAACAAATGACTCTATACAAATTGATTTTTACAGTCCTGCGCCAATAACTCTGCCAGCAGCAGGACCTCAAGTAAGCGAAGAACTATTGCAATTATTAAAATCAAAGAACATCAACTTTCATAGTTTACACAAAACAGTCTCAGTTGGAAAAAACATTCTACATTTTGAAAATTCAGAAACCAACTTTGACCTTCTTATAGCGATTCCGCCACATAGAATCCCTACAATCATTGTAGACTCTGGTCTTGCACAGAAAGGAAAATTCATTCCAGTTGATCGAACATGCAAAACAAATTTTGAAAATGTTTATGCAATTGGTGACGTGAATGAAATAATGGTAACAGATAAAATGGCAGTTCCAAAGGCAGGAATTTTTGCCGAAGGAGAAGGAATTACTGTTGCTAGAAATATAATCTCAAAGATACGAGGAGAACAAGAAAAGGCAATCTTTGATGGAAAAGGTGGCTGTTTTGTTGAAATGGGTAAGAGAGTTGCAGGATACTTGGAAGTTGACATGTTTGCATCTCCTAACCCAATAACTTTACTGAAACAGCCCAGTGAACAGAATTTTAAAGACAAAGAAAAGTTTGAAAAAGACAGACTTGACAAATGGTTATGATTTTCTTTTTTCTCGTAACAAATGATCTAATATTCCTTTTATTCCAACATCGACATCATCACTTTTACTAATATCGAGTTTTTCTGGGATTGATTCTTTGAAATCATTAGCCTCAAGCTCAACTCTTCTTTTCTCTACACAATCAAGATGATCCTCATCAAACGCTGAAATTTTTTTGCAAATAGAACAGATCTTCATTACTTTAAACAACAAGTGACTTGATTTTAATCATTCTAGTTTTGATCCTACGATTTAATAATTTCACTATTACCAGCAACTTGAGGGGCCGTAGTCTAGCTTGGTTATGATGCTAGCCTGGGGTGCTAGAGGTCGCCGGTTCAAGTCCGGCCGGCCCCATTACAATATTCCAACTCAATTTCTATCCAATATTATCAAATTTCTGTAGGCTTTTCCACAAATACCATGTAGCTATGCTGCGGTATGGCCTCCATCTGTTTCCTATCTCTTCTACTTGTTTTGGTGTTGGTAGTTCAGGTAAGGAAAAAGCCATCTGTACTCCCTTTCGTAATCCAAGGTCGCCCGTAGGTAATACATCTAATCTTCCAAATGAAAAGATCAAAAACATCTGTGCTGTCCATACTCCTATCCCTTTCACTTGAGTAAGATCTTCAATTATTTGATCATCTGGCATCTTGGATAAGGATTTGATTTGAAGATCACCATCTTCAATCTTTTTTGCAAGATCCTTTAGATATTCCACTTTCATCCTCGATAATCCAACGGAACGTAATTTGGAATCTTTTGTTTCTAGAATCTGGATAGGTTTTGGAAAACTAGGGTATAATTTTTTGAATCGGCGAAGTATAGCTTCTGCTGCACCACTTGCAAGTTGTTGAGATATTATTGATTCAACCAAAGTAGCAAAGTGATTGTTTCTTTTTTTAATCTGATAATTTCCTACACGTTCAATGATTCCTGTAAGCTTGGGATCTTGTTTTAGGGAGGTAATTGCTTTTGAATTCATTTTTTAACTTGGCTCTGGGTGTATGGTTACTATAGCATTTTTAATCTGACTTCTTATTTTGTATTCAATTTCTGTCGTGATGTCATGAACTCTCTCTATTGAGAGATTACCCTCAAAGGAACAATCTATGTCTACCTTGAAAACGTCTTGAAGTTGTAAAGTGATAACTCGCCCAATTTTTTTGACCGACGGATATTCTTTGATTGTTTTTGCTATTTGTTCTTCGATAGTAAGATCTTCTACAGGTAGGGTTTTTGGTATTGAGACATAAGGCTCCAAATGCACTGTAATGTGGTTTATGTTAGATACTGCACTTCGAATCTGTTTCTCAATATCATCAGAAACCTTGTGGGCTTCTTCAAGTGACATGTTCTTATCTACTAATACATGTAAGCTGATGAAGATTCCCTCTTTTGATGTGGATGAATTGATATTATGAACACCTTCTACTCTTTTCACGGAAGAAGCAATGTTGTTTATTTTTGCATCAAGTGGAGCATCTTTCCATGTTGGTTCAAAATGAACAGTTACTTTGGCATTTGAAATTGAATTTATAATATTTTTTTCTACATTACTGCTGATTTTGTGAGCTTCATCAAAACTTGCAGCTCCACTTAGCAGTATAGTAACATCAGCAAAAATTTCATGGCCAGATCTGCGCATCTGAATTGATTCAGTATTCATTACTCCTTCCGTGTTGCTAACGATACTTTGGACTTTTTTAACCATGCTTTGGGGAATTGCATCTGTAAGCTCTAGTGCAGTTTTGTGGATTAGTTTTAGAGATAAAATAACAAGAAGTGATCCTAAAACTAACGCTGCAATAATATCTCCTTGGTTAAACCCAACAGCTACAAGCAAAATTCCAATTATTGCAACCATTGTAGAACCCATATCCATAAATGCGTGATAGAGATCTGCCCGTAAAGTAGTGGAACCTTCGACTTTTTTCAATGCTCTACCTAGAATCGTGATTCTTACTCCATCCGTACCAAGTGTGTATACTGCAGCCCAAACAGCAACGATACCAGGCAAAACTTGGGGAGGATTTTGGAATCTCTCAATAGATTCGTATATGAAAAAAACTGCAATGAAAAGAATTACTATGCCTCCAATAAACCCGCCCATGGTTTCTATCTTACC
>JAHEYZ010000013.1 GCA_023251295.1 Nitrosotalea sp.
CAGTTTTGAACAAAATTTCTTGCAATACCTGGTATTGCAAAATGTACATGCATGTATGAAGCAAGTGTGTTATACTGCATCAAACCATCTTTTTGGTTTTTTATACCAATGCCAATGGATAGATCATAGGCAAATTTGGAATCCTTTGGTACTGACTCTAGCTCAGAAAAGTGAAACTCGTGTCCTTGGATTGTGCTTGCAGCCTTTGCTATAAGACAATCATTTACTATACTAGCTTTGGTATAGTTTAGCTTGAGTTTTTTTTTCATCTTTGTTGTAGCATCATAAAGGCCCACCATCTTGAATTTTTTAGAACCGTAATCAATTGATCTTGTAAGATACATCAAACCCCCACATTCTGCATAGATTGGCATTCCAGACTCGGCAAGTGTCTTAATGTTTTTTCGCATTCTAGAGTTTTTCTCAAGTGCGTCACCTATCACTTCAGGAAAGCCACCGCCAATGTAGATTCCGTCACAGTCAGGTACCTTCAAGTCAGATACAGGGCTGAAAAACTCTATCTTGGCTCCCTCCTTTTGTAGAGCATCAAAGTTATCCTGATAGTAAAAATTGAAGGATTCATCACGTGCAACGGCAATTGTTGCTTTCTGTTTTGGATTTTTTTCCTTAGGAATTGAACCAAAAGATGGAAGTTTGGTTCCTATCTGAATGATTTTGCCAATATCAATAAAAACAGACATTGTTTTTGCTATGTTCGATATCTTTGATTGAAGTTGTCTTTGCTCAGAAACAGGAATCAATCCAAGATGCCTTGATTCCATAGTAAGATCAGGATTTTTTGGAATAACACCAACAATAGGAATATTCAATGAGGAAAGCGCCTGCCTGCAGAGATTCTCATGTTTTTTGCTACCAATCTTGTTTAGGATAAAACCAGAAATCCTAGAATTTTTCTGAAATTTTGTAAATCCAAGAGCTGTTGCAGCTATTGACCGTGCAGTCTTGCTTACATCTAAGACAAGAATTACAGGAGCTTTTAAAATTTTAGCTACATGATATGTACTAGAAAAATTGGAGTCGCCAGAAAATCCATCATAGAATCCCATAACTCCTTCAATCACAGAAAAATCAGAATTGGAGTTTTTCATAAAACTTTTTTCAACTCCCCTCAAACCCATAAGCCACGGATCCAAGTTTCGTGCAGGGATACCAGAAACTGCAGAAAGATAGCCTGGATCTATAAAATCTGGTCCAACTTTGAATGCTTGTACAGAATATCCATGTTTTTTTATACCATGTATAATTGCGGCGGCAATTGAGGTCTTGCCAACACTGCTTGTTGTACCTGCAAGTACAATTCGCGGGATTTTCATGAACTCATTCCTACTGCATTTTTTACCATACCAAAAAGCTGTCTGACTGCAAGTTTAGGATGGTGTGCTGCTAGACCAACCATACTTGAGATACTAAAATCGGCTTTAATAAAATCAAGAAACTCTTCAGGAGATAGTTCATTTATTATTTCAATTTCTTTATCCCATTCTTTATCAGTTAGTGTAAGCCATCTACTTTGTACTTTAATCGCAGCTTTAATCTTTGAGCCTATAGTTTTTTTCCACGTATCTTCGTATGGCTTTAACGATTCTTTTGATGCATTGCCTTGTAGAATAGATTCAGCTCCTACCTCCCCAGCTAGTCGACCAAACTCAATTGCATATCTAATTCCCTCAAGAACTAGTGGATTAGCATGTCCTGCCGCATCACCAACAAGTATTAGGTTATCATCTACTGTAGTGTGTGTCAAGCCTTCATTTGGTATTATTCCATAATGGAATTCAATTGGAATTATTTTTCCCAGTTTAGATAATGGGCCTGGTTTTTTGTCAACAAGTTCAAGTAATCGTTGCGTAGGATCCACTTGTGATTCTGGTTTTCCTATACCAACACCAATTCTTACTTTGTTTTTACCTAATGGAAAAATCCATGCGTAGCCAGCAGGAGAATATTGTTGCCCTACCATCAGAGTCCATGTTTCTGGATCAACATTTTCTACATAGGCTTCATACTCTGCGCCTACTCCAAATCTTTTCCATTGCTGAACTATGCCAAGATTTTTTCCTATGACTGAATGGAAACCACTTGCATCAATTACAAGCTTGGAGTGAAAAATTAGATCGTCTTTTAGAGACGTAGCTTTAACTCCTACTAGTTTTCCCTCATTAGTCAGAGGCGTTGTTACATTAGTACGCACAAAAATATCTGCACCAACACTAGCTGCTTGGTATGCAAGAAACTGGTAGGTTTTTCGAACGTCTAAAACTGCTGCTTGGTATTCAGTACTATGTATTGTTACCTGGTTATTTGGTGAATAAAACGAATAATTTTTTATTGGATTATAAAAATCTGATGAAATTCCAAATTTTTTCATCTCATTAATCCAAGTTACCCCGCTAGTTCTAATGCTCTGTGCAATTGCTTCTTCTCTTTCAAGTACAGCTACACGCACACCTTTCTTTGCTGCAGCCCATGCAGCTGATGAACCTGCAGGTCCTGCCCCTACAATTACTATATCATAATCATATTCTTTTGTCATTAATTCCCATCTTTAAACGGATTATTATAAACCACTCATTTTTCTGTTTTAATAATTTTATATTCAATATTAACAAAAAGAAACTATAATGAAGAATAATGAACAGGTTGTTCTACAAATGACCGTTGCGGTTATTTAGAATGATAATTGAATAGCAAAGTATGGTAGAAGATGGACTCATTATTGTTTATACAGGTAAGGGAAAAGGAAAAACTACGGCTGCCCTTGGAATGGCATTACGGGCTGTAGGGTATAACTACAAAATTTGCATGATACAATTCATCAAAGGGTCTTGGCATTATGGAGAAATGACTTCGTCAAAGAGATTAGAGCCAGAATTTGAGCTTACTGCTGTTGGTAAGGGTTTTGTTGGAATTATTGATGACAAGAGCCCTTATGAAGAACATGAGAAAATTGCCCAGGAAGCTCTTCGCTTAAGCAGAGAAAAGGTGAGATCAGAAAATTATGACATAATAATACTTGATGAAATAAACTATGCAATTAATTTGGGATTGATAAAGATAGAAGATGTATTAGAGTTAATAAAAAGCAAACCTCAAAAATTAAATCTGGTTCTTACAGGAAATCATGTAAAAGATGAGATAATGGAAATTGCAGATCTTGTTACTGAGATGAAAGAGATAAAACATCCGTTCAGATCTGGTGTCAAGGCCAAAAAAGGTATTGACTTTTAATCAACAACATTAAATTATGTAGCGAAAATCTGAAGAATTATGACTACTGAAATACATGAACTCCCAGAGGTTGGAGAAATTGTTGTTGCCACTGTTACGAGAATAGTGGATCAGGGGGCATATGTTAATCTTGATGAATTCAATAATATTCAAGGGTTTTTACATATTTCAGAAATCGCTACAGGGTGGATCAGAAGTGTAGAAAAATTTGTTAAAGTTGGAGAGAAAAAAATACTTTTAGTTAAAAGAGTAAACACTGCAAGATCTGAAATAGATTTATCATTAAAACAAGTTTCGGCTGATCAAAAGAAAAAGAAGCTTTTAGAATTGAAACGAAATGAAAAAGAACAAGCCCTTATCGATGGTTTGAAGTCGAAAGCAGGACTTTCTCAAATAGAAGTAGATAAACTAGAGGAAGTTTTAGTGAACAAATTCAATTCAGTTTATGATGCATTTTCAGAAATAGTATCAAAAGGGTTGGTAGTCCTAGATGGACTAAATCTATCTAAGAAAGTGATTTCTGCGATAGAAGAGATTAGCTCAAAGATTCAAGTTCCGCATGTAGAAATACGTGGCGTATTAGAGATCACCTGCACAAAACCTGATGGGATCGAGATAATAAAAAAATCCCTTCTTGAGGCTGTAGAAAATAAAGATGCTGCCGTAGAAATTAATTATATCGGAGCTCCAAAATACAGATTGACTATTTCTGCTCAGAATTTTAAAACAGCTGAAAAGGTACTCAAACCAGTACTTTCTACACTTCAATCTTCATTAGAACGAAACGGTGGAACTTTCAAATTTACTAGAGAAGAATCAAAGAAGACTCGCGAGGGATAATATGCATTTTCAGATGCGTAAATGTAGTGATTGTAAAAGATATACACTAAAAGATGATTGTCCTAAATGTGGAAACAAAACTGTTACAGTTCATCCTGGAAAGTATTCACCCGATGATAAATACGCAAGATACCGTGTTTCCGATCGTTACAAGTAATGTTTTTTAAATTTTTTGAAAGTCTAAAATATATTTCATGAATCTAGTTTATGGTTCTAATAGAAACTTTCTTTATACGTGCTGATTCAATATCAAGTGGCTGATCATCTGAGTTGGTTTCTAAAGAAGCTATTTTATCGACTATTTCTTTGCCAGATATCACTTCCCCAAATATTGTGTATTGTCCATCTAACCATGTGGCATCACCAAGCATTATAAAAAATTGAGAGCCAGCACTGTTTATATCATCTGGATTCCGAGCCATAGAAACAACATATTTTTTATGTTTAAGATCACTAAATTCGGGAGGTATTTTATATCCTGGATCTCCTATCCCCCATGTCTCACGCTGTCCTGAAATTGTGTTTGGATCTCCTGCTTGGATAACAAAACCTGGGACTATTCTATGGAATAAAGTTCCATCATAGAATCCTGATTGAGCGAGTTTTTTGAAATTTTCCACCGTCTTTGGTGCAACCTCTTCTTTGAAATCGATTACAATGTCACCAAAGGAAGTTGATAAAGTTGCTGTGTCTTCTGAAGGTTTCACTTCTGAACTTGTTTGCTCTAAAGATGAATCTGGTTTAACATAGTCATGGTTAACTTTGTATACCAATACTCCAGAAAACACACCGCTATCATTTCTATTAAAAGTTGGTGAGGAAAATACTAGCTGTAGTGGATCATTTTTGTTTTGATATTTGATTGTTTTATCATATATTGCAGTATAACCAGATTCATAGTTTTGTAATTGTTGGTTTGAATTAAAATCAACATAAGCAATAGGAGTAAACGGAAACATTTTTCCTAATAGAGTGTTCTCCCAAAAATAATTGGTTGGTGTAAATCCGTCATTTTGAAGGAATTGTGATTGATCTTCTCCTGCAATACGCATGAACCATTGTTTTTTACTTTCGTCCCCTCCTCCCCCAAGAATGTAAAATTCTTGATCGTTTGAAACGAACTTTTGCCCAACTACGTAAACTAGAACATAATCTGCATTTAATTGTTGGAGAATTTCCCATCCTTTGTCAGGACTGCTAAGAAACATTTTTGCTATTGTTACTATCCTATCGGTTGAAATAGTAGCATTATCTGCAAGAGTTGTTCTTTCACCAAGGGTAGTGATCCAATATCCATAATCCCACCATGACGCAATCACAGCATCTTGAGGTGTATTGTTTTTGATCCACTCCAAGGATATGGGCCAATCATCAGTTGCCATGTTGAAGTTAGAACCACCATTAAGGATAGTTGGCGGGGCTTTGGTAGCAGAAATCCAATTAGTATCAAGAGGAAAGATGGAAGGGGATAGAAGTAAAATGATTATAGCAACAACATATGATGTTTTAACAAATCTTCGCTTTGTATTAATAGATTTTTTATTTTCTTCAATGTCTTTTTTCATCATTTCTGATGTAATAACAGATAGACCAATTGATGATAGAATGATAACCGATATAGATGTGAAGAGCTCTAATCTCGCAAAAGTTGCACCAGCATAAACTCCAATGAGCCCGATGATCAATGCAAATATTGACATCTCATTTTTAATTTTAATTGGTAATGAGGTATTGTCATTAGAGATTTCTTTTCTAAAAAGTAACCATACACCTATCCCAGCAAATAATAATAATACCGAAAGAAAGAAAAAATTTTGAGTGAGTGTCGGTGTTGCGTGTTCTGCAACAGAGTCTACAAGGGGATCTTTTGTAGTTAAAAATGGATTTATTGCATTAAGATAACGAAAGCTTGGTAATGAAAGAACATTAGATGAGATTATTCCAAAACCAGCTAGAATTGAAGCTCCTAAAAATGCTAAACTATTTCTTATTACATTTTCTTGTTTACTAAATTTTCTAATAAATGTTAAAATAACTAGAAATATGGTCGGCCCAATTAAAGCAAATCCACCAATGCCAGTTAGAAAACTAATTCCTGGTCTTGCAAATAAAGATGAGGTGAGAACTGCGGTTAATACAAAAACTGGTATTGCCCAAAGTAGAAATTTGTGATCTTTTCTGAAGAATGGAAGTGCTACAATAAACAATCCTAAAGGTATAAGGAAAAACTGTATCCCACCCCAAGAAGCGAAGCCTATCGCTAAAAATAATCCAGCCCCAATTAGCTTACCAAAAGACACTTTGTGATTTTCTGACTTTATCCCGCTAAGAAATAGGTAGATAGCTAAAAGGCCAAAAAACAATCCAAGCGGTTCAGATTTGAACCAGCCTATTGTACCTCTAATGATTATAGATGGAGATACTGCAAAGAATAATGATGCAAAAAGGCCTGCAGTTGTACCGCCAATTACTCTTACTAGTGCAAAGATAACTATTGCAGTGAGTGAACCAAAAACGACAGGAAATATTATAGTAAAATCATAGAGGCTGGAACCTCCCCCGAAAATTTGATATAAAAATGCTGTTGTAAAATGTAAGGGAACCTGAGATGTTGTAAATACGTCTCTTCCCTGTGGATACCAACTCATATCATCGTGCCAGTTTACATACGCATCTATGCCATTATCAGCCAGATATTTGGTTGCTCTATAATTAAAAAAAGGATCAAATTCATTAAGTTCAAAGCCATAGTCTGCTGCTTGAGATCTAATCATTGCAGATATAGAAAATGAAATTACAAGTATGCCAATAATCAGAAAATACTTCATTTGAAATTCGAATTTACCGATAGTAAATAACTTATTAGCAACCAATCAATTGTGTGGAATTTTTAAGACTTATTACTCTTTTGTGAGAATTTGAACAATACATGACTTTGTAATGTCTCTGAACTCTTTTGCGTCATTCTCACTACCCACTATAGTCCCATAATGCATAGGAATTGCAATTTTTGGTTTTATTTTCTCGATTCCATTTGCGGCCTCTTTTGCTGTCATTACATAGGTACCACTTACTGGAACAAGTAAAACATCTGGTTTCAGATCAGTCATTTCTGGAATAAGATCTGAGTCACCTGTATGATAGATTGATGTTCCTTGTATAGTAATAAAGAAACCAATTTTCTTGTCTTCTTTTGGATGAAATGGTTTTTTCGTATCTGGGTTAATCTTATCTATATTATATGCGGGTATTGCTTTTACTTTCACATTACTTATTGTTTTTTCCTCTCCAGGCGCAATTCCTATTTTTTCTTTTAACGATATATTTGAAATTTGAGATATGCATTCGTTTGCAGCAATAATTATTGTATTTTTAGTTGAGATTTTTTTTAGATCTTCCAGACTCAAGTGATCAAAATGATTATGTGAAATTAATACTAGATCCGCTTTTATGGTTTTAGAAAGTTTGTATGGGTCAATACAAATCGTTATTTCTTTTTCCAGCGTGAATGTATCATGACCATACCACCTTATTTTAATTCCATGAAATTCAAACACAAATTAGAATTAATTTCTGTTCAAGTTAAATTTTACTAAGATTCTAGAACAATTTTATCATTTGCCATAGAAAGAACAGAACCTCCTGATTCTTTTATTCTTTTTTTGAGTTTATAATCAATAGTTGCTATCGTTCCCTTATTGATTTGTACATATAAAATCAACGCTTCATCTACCGATTTTCCTGAGATCTTAATTTTTTTAAAATTTTTGATTAATTGTAGAGCGTTAGATGCAGAAGTTTTTTTTTAAGTGTCTTCCCAAATGAGATTCGTTCAAGTTCTTTTATAACCATATCAGGTACTGTAAACTCAATTGTTCCAATTTCTGTATTAAGATTTGAGATATTTTTTATATTTTTTGAAGCAAGAAGCATCAAAAAACTTGTGTCGCAGACAACCTCAACCAACTACAACACCTGCACCAATCAATCTCCATCTTTCTGTTATCCTTCTACTCAATGCAACCTTTCCCTTTTCAAAGAGACAAACAGGTCTTTTGAATTGCACTTCGATTTTTTCTCCCCTAACACTTGTAACTTTGGAAAGAATTGGAGCTGTTCCGATGCTTAATCTTAACGACTCACCAACTTGAACAGATGCAACTTTAATCTCGCCTGCAGAGCCAACTGCAGTATCAAATAGATTTACTTCAAGTTTTGCGTTTGTAGAATTTTCTGGTAGAGTACCTGGTTTTCCTATTACAGAACCAATCAATGAATCACTTCTTGTCATTGAAGGATCAAGATTTGTTCCTATTGCAACAAGACCTCCTGGTTTTACTTCATCTACAAGACCTGCACCTGTTCCAAGTGAAGCTATTTGTGTTCTGATTGATTCGTATTTGTTATTTTTTTCGTTGGCAAGACCTGGCTTAATCTCAATTTCATCACCTATTTTAAAAGAACCTTGAACAATACTTCCTCCTATTACACCACCCTTAATGCTCTTAATTTTAGTACCAGGTCTATTAACATCAAAAGAACGAAGAACATGCATTACTGTGTTTTTTGATTCCTCACGTTTTGGAGTTTCAATATTGGATTCGATAGCTCCAATTAATGCGTCTATGTTTAGTTTTGACTGAGCCGAAATTGGTATAATTGGTGCCTTGGCTGCATTTGTACTCTTTACAAATTTTATTATATCATTGTAATTTTCCATAGCATCCTCGAATGAAACAAGATCAGCTTTGTTTTGCACTAGCACAATTTGTTGTATTCCAAGCGTTTGAAGTGCAAGCAGGTGTTCTTTTGTTTGTGGTTGTGGAACCTTTTCATTTGCTGCAATTACAAGCATAGCTCCATCAATTAAAGCAGAACCCGAAAGCATGTTTGCCATAAGACTTTCGTGGCCAGGACTGTCTACAAAACTTACAACTCTTGATAATTCACTTTCTTTCCCACAATTGTTACATTTTGGTGTAACAGAATATCCAAGTGGTGATTCACAATTTTTACATTTGTAAAATGCTGCATCAGCATATCCTACCCGGATTGTAATTCCGCGTTTTAGTTCTTCGCTGTGGGCACTGGTCCATACTCCCGTAAGAGCCTGTATTAGTGTTGTTTTTCCATGATCAACATGCCCGGCCGTTCCAATGTTGACGCATGGTTGATGCCCATATTTTTTTATGTACCAATCTGGAAGAGTTTCACGCCAATGCAATGTTCAACTTTTGAAAATCGCCTATGTTAACTTATGCCTTTTTTGGTTTTTCATCTGGTTTTTCTTCCAGAGTTGTTTTTGGAGTTTCCTCAATTTTCAGCTCACCATCTAAAACACAATTTATCTGATAGATCTCTTCTGTGATCATATTTCCACGAACAAGTTTTCTAAAGCGTTGTCCTTTCTCTGCGTCTTGTAGGCCAACTCCTTTTGAAAGCATAATATATTTTCGTGCTCCACCATGGATATCAGCTCTTAATGGAACGCCTGATTTATCACTTCCACCGGTTACTCTCATTTTTCCAGTTTGCCCAACTATAGCTGCATCAACTTCATTCCCTACTTGGATGCCTAATAGTGGGTTTGCATCCTTTTCTTTTAGTTCTCTAGTTATTGACTTACCTTTTTTGTCAGATATTGTTATCTTGAATATAGCCAAACATTTTAAAAAAATCTTATGACTATTAATTAATCTTTGCGAACAAATCCTTTAAAATAATTACATTCAAAGTAAAATCATGGAAGAGATCAAATGTTCACGATGCGAAAAGCCGATGATCCAAATGCAATCATGTCATATGATTTGTGTAAACTGTGGTTCACATCTAGACTGTTCAGATAAAGGAAGTTTTTGGTAATTTAGAATCCAGATCTGTCAGGATTAAAATTTGCTATTAATTCACCAACTTTCTCTTTCATGATTTCAAGATAATCATCATATTTTGCTTCAAATCCACAATTAGCACATTTAACAGTGGTGATATCGTAATCAAGTGTTGCAACTTTTTCACATTGTGGACATTTTGCATCCATGTGTTCTTTTAGTAATTAGACTATATATTGTTAGATCCAAAGTTTGGATTAAGCGGAGTTAGTCCAGCCCGGCACGACGTCAGCTTCCCAAGCTGAAGGCCGCGGGTTCAAATCCCGCACTCCGCATTTAATTGTCATAAATTTTTTAACCTTCGATTTTTTTGCTGAGTTTTTCTGCAATTTGATCAAGTTCATTCTTTGTGAAATGAGGTCTTTTTCTAAACATGGTATGAACTGATCCGGCACCATCATCGATAGTTCTGGGAATAATATGTACATGTACATGTGGTACTTCTTGTCCACTTTCTTTTCCGTTATGAATAGCTATGAGAGAGGAAGAAAACAATTGCTCTATCGTGTTTGTAAGGATTTTTACTGAATCAAATAGATCCATATTGTCATCTTTGCTCATTTCTTGAATCTTGGAATAATGATTTTTTGGAATAACTAAGGTATGACCTTTCGTTAAAGGATGTGCATCCAGAAACGCTAATGATTTTTTTGTTTCCATCACTTTTCGTGCAGGAATTTTTCCTTTTATTATATTACAAAAAATACATTCCATGTATAATTACTCATTAAAGTGTTGTAAAACCTTTCTGTAGAAAATTATATTTCCTTTATTGCTTCAAGTATGTTATTTTTGTCTGCTGCTCTAGGCATCTGATCCAAGTATGTAATAAAATCTTCTTTGGCATCACTTTTTTTGCCTTGTTCTAGTCTTACTAATCCACGATTTTTATAAATTGGACCAAACCGATTCGGGTTTATTTCAATTGCTTTTGTATAGAATTTTTCCGCATCTGAGTAATTTTTTATTTTTAGAAAGTAGTTTCCTAGACCGCGATATGCAAGATAACTTAGATTGTTGTATTTTATGCTCTTTTGATAATATTTTACTGCATCTGCTGAGTTTTGATCATTTAAAATTCCACCAAGAAGACAAAATGCCGTCGAATTTGTTTCATCTATCTCAAGTGCTTTTTGTAATGTATTCATAGCATCATCAAGTTTTTTCTGTAAACGTAGTTTTTCAGAAATGAAACACAGTCTATTTGATTTTTCAATTTTTATGTTTTCAAGGTGTAATTTGGAAAGAATATCAAACGGTGCCACAAGAAGCATTAATCTACCATCTTCGGACCATTGTTGATCAAATTTTTGTTCTGGAATAACTCCTATTGTATCGGGTTGGGGGAAATAGTGAATTATTGTGTTTTCTAGCTCATCGTATCCAGAAATGATAGAAGCATGTTGTACTGTATCCTGTATACCGGGAAGAATGACAATTGGAGGAATTCCTGAATCAATTATTTTTTTCAGTTCTTTAATCGAAGAACTTAGGATTAGACTTGTCAAACCATGCCTTTCTGCAAGCTCGATTCCTTCGATCATGATACTCCCTTTCATGTTGGGATATTTTTTGGAGATTTCTTTTGCCTCTGATAATGGCAAATCAACTCCCCAATATTTAGAAACAACTGTAATTACAAGTGGTAGACAGATGTTTTCTTCATCTTCTTCTACTACTGGTAGAAGAAGCATGTGTTCTGATTCCAAGAATTATGATATTAAAGGTTTGATATTAAAACCATCAAATAATGACGAATTTCTCTAAGAGGCGTTTTCCATCATTGCTCATCTCTGGATGAAATTGAGTACCAAAGATATTCAAATTATCATATTGAATCATCTCAAAATCACAAACATCAGATTTGGCAATCTGTGTAAAAGCAGTGTCTATCTTTGATATCAAATATGAATGGCTTTCAAATACATTGATTTTCCCGCTACAAAGAGGATTTCTTTTTAGTATTTCTATCACTTGGTTTCCTTTGTGTGTTTGATCCATTTTCTTAAGTGTACCACCAAGAGTTAGTGCAAGAATTTCTGCGCCATAACATATCCCAAGAAGAGGCTTCTTTTCTTTAACAGCAAACTTGATTATTTTTGAATTAACTGCATTCATTAGTGAATTATTTTTTCTTCTTCCAGATAGGATTAGAGACGAATAATTAGATAGTCCAGATAAGGTTATTTTTTCGAAGGTAAAGGCTTCATAAGGTATTTTTTTTTCGGTAAGAAAATCCAGTAATGATTTTGTAAAAACAGATCCGTTATCCACAACCAAGAGCATGTTATGATTTAGTTTGTAAGGTATATTGATTTATTCAATTGCAAATATGTAAATCATTAGTTAAGATTAGAAGTTCAGCTTATGCTATTACCACTCTTTTTTTTAAAATGGATATCATCCACTAAGTTAGATTAATTTCCCCTGAGTGAAACTATCCGACTTCTATTGAGATATAATGTAATTCTGGTATATTTTCTATAATCACAATAGAACCAAAATTAATGGTGTTGTCTTTCTCCCAAACAATTACTCTATCACTTCTTGGTTTCACAAAATCCTGTATGAAGTTTGAAATTAGTTTTTTGGTCGCTTCCAGATCAGATTCTTGGAAGAAAGAAATTTTCCCCTCTTCAAATGATAATGGAACTTGAACTGTTGTAGGACTTATAATTTTGAGATTTTGTTCATCAAATAATGATTTTAATGTAGATATTCGAGAATCTCGATCAAGTTCTATATATCCTCCGCTAGTAGATGGTGCTACCCCTGAAAGTTTAGCAAGATATGCTTCAAATGCTTGTTGAGAAGTATTCCCCATTCCCACATAGTATTCACCATCGAATGCAGCGCCAACAGCTGCTATTGTTCCAAGTTGAGTAACAACACCCCCGGAACCCGCGGTATACACTGGGATAAAATAAACATCATGTTCACCAATTCTGTATAGGATGTTGTCACCAATTCTTGGATTTCTTAACAATGTTTTTAGTTGAGCAAAGTCAGGATCTCTATCCAACGCCTCTCTTACTGCCGTTGGACCTAATAGTTTGGTTTCTGAATCCAGTGGCACTTCATAAAATTGCATCTTTCCCAAATTTTTCAGATCATTTTCAACCACCATAAAACCTGCTAGGTTTCGTCCCTCTGAACCACGTAATTCAAGAGAAAGTAATCCAACATATTTACTTGTATCAAATCCTGGCGGTTTTGCTTGCACATAATATGCGCTTAGCCCTTGAGGAACTTCATAAAATTCCTTAGCTTGAATAAAAGTAGAAATGTCTGATACATGATAGATATTATACATTTCGACTTTCCAGTTGAATAATTCCTCAGGGTAACGTATCTGTTTTTCAAGCCATGCTGGTGTTTCAATGAATTTGTCTTTGTATTGAC
This sequence comes from Nitrosotalea sp., assembly GCA_023251295.1. Lineage (GTDB taxonomy): Archaea > Thermoproteota > Nitrososphaeria > Nitrososphaerales > Nitrosopumilaceae > UBA8516. Next base: position 13,380 of record JAHEYZ010000013.1, read on the forward strand.
TGACAAACATTTTTGTGAAAAAGTCATCTCCTGTTTTTATCAGAGATATGTTACCATCATAAACATCAACTAATGCATATCCAACAAGTCTAAGGTATGGATTACTAACAGTCCAAGGAATATTATGTGTATCAAATCCAATTATCAATGGAATTAGCCAATAGGTTTTTTTACCATCTGTAACTGGCAGAGCATCAACCTCTTGCCCAAAGAGATCGTATTGAAAGTATGGATATAGGGTTTGCATTCTATCATGAATATCCCTGAATCTCATAATGTGAATGGGTTCTGTAGGATAAGAGAGCAAAAAGTTTGGTTCAAACATTTGGCTTAGCGGTGGTGCTACATCTAGACCTCCTTTTCCATTGTATTTAGCCTTGTTTAGTTCTGCGGTTTCATCACCCCTGTTTGTAGGGTAGGAAGACCAAGTATCTTTGAAGAGCCCACCCTCTCCATAGTAGATAGATCTTTGTTTAAAGAGTGTGCTACTATCAATTATTGTACCGTTACTTGCTTCAAGAGTAAGAAATCCGTTTGGAACATGTGTGTAAACAAGGTGTTCATTATACCATCTGTTTTCTAAGGTTACAGAAGAAGGGAGAACAGGCTTCATTGAAGCTGTCCAATAGAGTTTATCATTAAACCTCAGAATATCATTATCTTCAAAGTCTACATATGGTATTAGACCAATCTCCGGTTTTAGTTTTGCAAATGCTGCATCCCAATCCCAAACTCTCACGTTGTTAAGAGTTTCCTTATTTTGTAATATGTAATTTTTAATGTTACTTGGTGGAACAGATTCTAGCTTTACGTTATGTACATTACTCTTTATTTCACCTAGTTGACCAAGAAATTGGTTTATTCCTATCTGTTGAGCTTTGTAGGGACCAAGATATTCAATTTTTCTCGCGTCAGCAATACTGTTATTTACAGCCATTATGGAACCTGCAATTACGGCAATAGCAAGTATTGTTAGGATACGTATGTAGATATCTCGTTTGGATGGTTGAATTATTACTCTAGATCGATATTTGTCAATAAAATAAAAAGCAATAAGACTGAATCCTGCTGCAAGTGTTCCACCAATTGCATATCTTGTATTGTAATCTATTTGATCGGTGAAAAACATGTTTATACCAGCCCACAGTATTCCTATTCCAATTATTCCCTCAATGGTAGCTATGTAATCTAGGAATCTTGGTTTACCCTTTGATGCATCCTGCAAATAGTTTGTAGTCATTTTGATGATGGTATGTAATCCAACATACATTACAAGACGAATTCCTATTGCTGCAAGTATTGGAGGAACCAAAATAGTTAAAGCTGGAATCATAGGTACAATTCGATCTGTGGCATAGGAAGGATCCGTTGGAGGTGTAGTAAATGAAAGTGAAAATAATCCCCAAATACTTTCTATTCCGAGATCATTTCCTTCTGACAAATATTGTATTGCAAAACCAAACATTAGATTACTAAAAAGTGCTCCAAATAGTAACACCTTGGTTATTTGCCAGATAACAAAATTTGGAACACTTAGTTTGTAGTCGTGAAAACTTGGAATGTTAGATGATATTGAACCACTTTCCCCTTTTTTTAGAAAGTTTATTGCAGTATGAATTGCGTACCATGCTATCGAGGAACGATTTTTTATGTTGACTCTAATGAGTGTAATTGATGCCAGAATCAGTGCAGAAATGATAGAATAGAATAAGGGTTTTGTAAAGAGATCGTTGAACTCATTTACATTCATGAATAAGACTACTGCCTGATTACCAACTACGACAAATATCACAATCCCTATGAGCGCAGCAAGTCCTAGGCGGATATACTTTCCCGCATCAGGTGATTGTGGATTATCTTCAGTAGATGAGCTATACAAAATCACGCTACCTTCCTTTGTGTCAAATTAATGTCTTACCAAAGTTCCGTATACATTTAAGGTCAAAATAATAAAAGATATCATGATTCAACTAGGAATCCGTGATTTAGTAAAATATCCCTTTCTCGCTGAAACTGGGGAATATCTACGTGATAAGGGCTTTAATTTAGAACAACTTGGTCACCCGGATTGGAAGCCAATAGTAGAAAAAGCGTATGGAAGAATTATGGTTGCTACAACAGGTCAAATCTATGGTTCATCTGTCCAAGATTTCGAAAATATGGATTCTGAGATTCTTTCTTTTGTAATTGCAGTAATTTTACTAAAATCAGCAGGTATACCAACTTTAATTAAAAGATTTTCTCTTTCAGAAGCACGAAGAGCTGAGAGATACTTACAACGAGATCTTCAGATGAAAAATGAAACAAAATTAGAATTGCCATTAAAAATTATGCAAGAGCTTTTTTCAGTAGAAGTGATGACTGAAGGAGAAAATTTTGTTATCAGTATTCCAAATTATCTCAAACGCGCAGTTCATTTTCATGAGAAGGAATGGAAGCTAATAAACAGAAGAGTAGAAAATGGATTTGTGTTTTTGACTGCACATGAAATTGCTAGACTGATACGAAAAGAATTAGATGTCTATATTAATTCAAAAATCCAAGCGGTTAACATTTCATTTATTCCAGATACATTCAAAGAAAGAATATCTGATCTATCTTTACTTGCAAAAAATTTTTCAGAATATGTTACAGTTTCATCCGATTATCCGCCTTGCATTAAACATGCGATTGAAATTCTTGATAAAGGAGAAAATTTACCACATTCTGGTAGATTTATGCTTGCTACATTTCTACTATCAAAGGGTCAAGCAATAGATCAAATTTCTCCACTGTTTAAGAATGCACCAGACTATAACGAGCGTGTTACAAGATATCAGCTCGATCACATAGCAGGATCTTCTGGAAAAGGAACGAAATATTCTTGTCCTTCATGCGATAAACTAAAAAGTGAAAATCTTTGTTTTGAAATTCCTGAATGTAATGGAATTATAAACCCTATTCAGTTTGGAAGAAAGAGGACTACAAATGCTTGAAAAAAATTTGAAATTGGTAAATGATGCCTTCAAAGAATATTATTTTAAACATTTTGACCTCATTCATGTTCCTCTAAAAACCTCAGAACGTGAATTTGGTTACCAAAAATTCAATGAGGGAATGACAAGACATCTTTCCGTAAAAGATGATAAAGAATTACATCTACTTTTAATGACACAGATTCCTTCTGACGTATATTGCTCAAATGCATACTATTCATTTCCAAATTTACCCATGGCAGAAAAAGACTGGAAAGGTGCGGATCTGATTTTTGATATCGATGCCAAGGATCTCAAGCTTGATTGTAGGACCAATCATATTTGTTACAAATGCAACTCTTGTCAAAACATTGGAAATCATGGAATAAATTGTTCAGTATGCAGTTCTACGAAACTTGAAACGATATCTGTCGCGTGCAAAAATTGTATGACTGAATCAAAAAGAGAAGTAACCAGACTTCTTGAAATATTAACTGAAGATTTTGGAGTCAAAGAGGAAGAGATTCAAGTCTATTTTTCTGGAAATGAAGGGTTTCATGTATATGTAGTAAATTCTAATTATCAAACTCTAGATTCAAGAGAAAGAGCAGATTTGGCTGACTATATTATGTTTAATGGAATATTGCCTGAAGCTCTTGGTATAAACAAACAAAACAATTCCAAATCTTCACTTCCTGATACAAATGAAAGAGGTTGGCGTGGTAAAGTTGCAAAAGAGATCCTTGGTCCCAATTCTAAACGAGGAAAAATTGGTCAAGAAATACTTTCAGGAGGATATTCGCTATTTCAAACGAAACTTGAAGATTGGAGACCAAAATTAGGAGTAAAGATTGATTCTAAGGTTACTATGGATATTCATCGAATATTCAGATTAGGAGGATCTCTAAACAGTAAGAGTGGGTTTTCAAAGATAATTTGCAAAGATTTGAAAAATTTCGATCCATTTTCTGATGCATGCCTTCTTGATGAGGAGAAAGTTGAGATCATAGCAAATTGTCCCATTTCCTTTAAACTCAAAAATAAAAAATACGGTCCATATGAAAAAGAGAAAATTATTGTTCCAAAATATGCTGGTGTTTATATGATTTGTAAAGGTTTTGCAGATGTCAATTAATAAAGTCAACATTAATGAAAAATTTTTAAAATTATCCTAAGTAATACACAGGAGTTTAAATTATCCCCAATAATATTCCCATTATGCAAGTTGGTATGCATGTGTCAATTGCTGGCTCCATCGATAAAGCTGTAGACAATGCAAAAATTCTAGGTTGTAATGCTTTTCAGATTTTTACAAGAAATCCACGTGGTTGGGAGGCAAAACCACTTTCAAATAGTGATATAAATAATTTCAAAGAGAAACTAGCTGCAAGTAAGATTGATAGATTTGCAACTGTTTCTCATATGCCATATTTACCAAATCTATCATCTCCTGAAGAAAATACATTTGAAAAATCTTTGGATTCTTTAGTTGAAGAGGTGAAACGGTGTAGTAAACTTGGTGTTCCTTATCTTGTAGCTCATCTTGGAAGTCATAAAGGAGAAGGGGACCAAAAAGGAATTGAAAACCTTGTTAAGGCTTTTACAAAAGCTGGAAAGAGTACTCCAGATGATGTCATAATACTTTTAGAAAATACCGCCGGCCAAAAAAATAGCGTAGGTTCTAATTTTGAACAACTTGCTTCCATTTTTTTCCAGCTCAAGCCAGCAAAACGATTTGGTGTCTGCTTTGATACATGTCATGCGTTTGCTGCAGGATATGACTTACGAATTGAAAAAACAACCAAATCAACACTAGAACAGTTTGATAAATTCATCGGGATAGAACACCTTAAGATAATCCATCTTAATGATTCAAAGGGAGAAATTGGTTGTCATAAAGATAGGCATGATCATATTGGCCTTGGAAAAATTGGAGAAATAGGTCTTAGTTATGTTGTAAAATTTGCTAATTCTAAAAGGATCCCAATCATTTTGGAAACGCCAATAGATGATAGGCGCGACAATTTTGGAAACATAAAAAAAGTAAAGGAATTGGCATAACAGTAAGGGTTGGTGATGTATAATGAATTATGATCAAATAATGCAGCTTGCATTGGAACGTGGGTTTTATTTCCCAAGCTGTGAGATTTATGCAGATGCACAAGCTGGTTTTTGGGAATATGGTCCTTCTGGGGTAAGCTTTAAAAATAAATTCGTAGAACTGTGGAGGCGCGAGTTTGTTAGACGAGATAGAATGATGGAGATTGATGGTTCCCAGATAATGTCACAGTCTGTCTTTGTAGCATCTGGACATCTTGCAGGCTTTGCAGATCCCATCGTAGTATGTGAAAAATGTAAATCCATTTTCAGAATTGACAAACTAATTACAGAAATTACTTCAATTTTGGTTCCTGAAAGTGCTGATCTTTCTGAATTTGATAAAATAATTTCAGAAAAAAATATTATGTGCCCAAAATGTAAGGGTAAATTCAACAAGGCTCACAAATTTAATATGATGTTCAAAGTAGGAATTGGTCCAGAAGAAGAAACGGCCTATCTGAGACCAGAAACATGTCAGTCTATCTTTGTAGACTTCCCAAGACTTTTTAAAACAATGCGAGGTAAACTGCCTGTAGGAATCGCACAGATCGGAAAGAGTTTTAGAAATGAAATTTCTCCTCGACAAAGTCTTCTCAGATTAAGGGAGTTCTATCAGGCAGAAATTGAGGTTTTTTGTAACCCAAACAAGTTAAATAATCTTGAAAAATTTTTTGAAGTTGAAAATACAGAGATAAGAATAATGGTTGATAATACCATCAAAATTATAACATGTAAAGAGGCGTCAGATTCAGGAATTTTACCGAACAAACTTGTTGCATACTATCTAGGTTTATTGACAGAGTTTTATCAAAAAACTGGTATCGATATCAAAAGAAGTAGATTTAGAAAACTCGGAGATAAAGAAAAAGCATTTTATGCATCGGTTGCTTTTGATTTTGAAGTAGAAACTACAACAGGATGGTTAGAGCTTGTTGCATGCAATTACAGATCAGATTACGATTTGAAAAGTCACACTAATACGAGTAAGGAAAAATTTGAAGTATTAGATGAAGATGTAAAGGTTCTTCCACATGTATTTGAGCTTTCTATGGGCATAGATAGGAGTCTTTACACCATATTGGAACATAATTTACGTGAGGATAAGGAAAACGACAGAGTTGTTCTTTCTCTAAAACCTTATCTTGCTCCAGTTCATGTTGGCGTACTTTCACTTGTAAAAAAAGATGGTCTTGCAGAAAAAACTGAAGAGATTTTTTCAAAAATTAAAAGAGATTATGATGCATTCTTGGATCATTCTGGTGCAATAGGAAGGAGATATAGACGTCTAGATGAAGTCGGAGCACCATTGGCCATTACTGTAGATCATCAAACTCTTCAAGATGATACAGTCACAATTCGAATGCGTGACTCTATGAGTCAGGAAAGAATTAAGATTTCAGAAATTGACTCCTATCTTGCAAGTAATATAGCATATCCATAATTATAGAATTAAAATGAACTCGAAACATTTTTGCATATAAATAAAATGACAAGATTAAAAATGATGAATCTGGGTTATATTGTGATAAAAATAAATAATTTTTTACTTAGATTTTCCGCATTAAGAGACTAATACATATCTTGATGAATTGAATCATTTCATTAATTCCCATTTTTGATTTTCCTTCTTTTCTGTTTATGAACAATGTAGGAAATTCAAATCCTCTGAATCCCATTTTCTTTAGCAAACATAACATCTCTATTTGAAATGCAAATCCATCAGACTTTATCTTTGAGAAATCAATAGATCTCAAGACACTTTTTTCAAAAATTCTAAATCCACTAGTAGGATCCGATATCTTCAATCCACCACAAATCGCTGCTAGTGTGCCAGCTATAGAATGGACTATCTTTCTATAGGTTCCCCATCCAACAACAGAACTTCCTAATACATGTCTACTGGCTACTGCAAAGTCATAACCAAGCATATTCTTTAACATCTTTGGAATCTCTTTTGGATCATGGGAATGATCAGCATCCATTTGAATTATAAAATCTGGATCATATTTCTCTAGCACAAATCTGAAACCTTCCTTATAGGCAGAACCAAGACCAAACTTACCCTTTCGATGTATTACAGAAATATTACCATATTTTATATTCAATTCCTCCGCAATCTGACCAGTTCCATCAGGTGATGAATCGTCTACAATAATTATGAAGAATTTTTCGGCGATTTTTTTTATTTCATACAAAAGTTCTTCTAGAAGATTGGGAAGAGTTTCTTTCTCATTATACGTTGGAATAACAACTGCCAGGTTCATCTTATCTTAGTCAGTATCATTTTTGCTGTGGAAAATATATCTTGTCATGATTCCAGCAAGTTATCTTGTCTGTGTATTTTGTCGGTGTGGATGGATCAAGTGTTTATCTTAACTTTGTCACATCTGTTTTCTTTCTAAATTCAATAATTAACAAATTTAATACATTTTACTGTAAAAGATAGAAAAAGTGGACGTAATCGCCAGTCTTCCCATTGCGAGTTCCCCTACTCGTATGTTGATTGTGACGATACTCCGGAGGGTGATGGAACTGATGGGAATCTATCGCCAATTTGTTGTTCTGCAACTGCAGATGCTTCTTGTAGAATCTTATCTGTTTCTTCGCTAGATACATCAGAGTCTACACTAAAGTCTCCACCTGCCAGCGAATCCATCATTAGTCCATTAAGTGTCTGTGTCATAGAGTTAAGCTCTGCATCTGCTTCAGGCATGAACCTTCCAAGGGATGATTTGAGTCCCTTCATAGTTGACATTGCAGGTGCGATAGCTACCATTGCGTCTCCAAGATCGTGTATGGTAGTTAGACGTAACTGTACTTGCTCTAATGCCATTCTTGCATTGCCTAACATCTTTGTGACCTTTCTAATTTCTGCTAACTCGTTGGACAAAACTCTGCTCGTACTAGCATCGTGTTGTTGCATTGCGGCTACGATTCGTTTGAAAAGCTGTGCATCTCGTTCTCTTAGCTTTCCTAACATAGAATCCATCTTCGATATTTGACCCTGTAATTTGTTCACAGCACCTTCAATTCTAGGTTTGAGGGCTCCCTGTGGTTTTACAGCGTCATGTATTTTTTCGTTTAAACCCCTAGTCTCTTGTCGAGTCCAGGTTTTATCGAAGCCTGTCATGCGAGGTAATTTAAAATTTGCTTCTTAATGTCGGGTGTATATTATCATCAACATTAGGCTAAATTTAGCTCACAAAATGTAAATCAGGCACATATTTTGTTGTCAATATGCCAAGAATTGCAGTTTTTGATTCTGGTTTTGGTTCTCTTTCTATCATTAAACCCATGCAAAAAAAGATCAGGTCAGAAATCATATATTTTGCAGACCAAAAGAATTTTCCATATGGTACAAAATCTGTTTCTGAACTTGAGAAAATAATAGAATCAACTATTATCAGATTAGAAAATATTTTTAATCCTGATCTAATAATAATTGGATCAAATACTCCATCATTGTTACTGAAAAAAATCATAAAATCAAAAATCATTGGAGTCTTTCCACCACTGAAACTTGCAGTTAACAAAACAAAATCAAATTCTATAGCAATACTTGCAACCAAATCTGTTATTGAAAGTAACATGTTAAATGATTTTATTAAAAAAAATGTACCAAAAAAAATTAAGGTGAATCCTATAAATGCATCTTTACTTGTAGATCTTGTTGAATCAGGTAAATTTATTTATAACAAAAGGTTTTGTAAGAAACAAATAAGGAATGTTTTGCTAAAACCGATCATAACTAATAATGTTGATGTCGTAACATTATCTAGTACACATCTGCCATTTCTTTTGCCTATTTTAAAACAGGTTTTTCCAACTATTATATTTCTAGATCCAGCATATCTTGTTGTAAATCAAGTTATAAAAAAATTGAAAACAAAAAAATCAAAAAGAAATTCACTGAAAATTTTTACTTCTGGAAATGTAAGACTTTTTCAAAAACAATTACGCCAAATAGGAATTGAAAATACAGTAAAACAACTATGATTTGATCTTTGTTTTTCTGAATCCATGACTAAATGTCTTGTCATATAATCTGGAATATTCATAAGATTTTGGATTAATAACTTCTCCAATAATAATAATTGCAGTACGAGTAATTTTCTCATCTCTCACTTTCTTTACAATATCTTTCAGTGTTCCCGTTATTACCTTCTCATCTTTCCAGCTTGCGCGATAGACTGCAGCTACTGGGGTCGATTTTGGATATCCCCCTTCTATGACCTGTTTTACTATGTCTGAGAGAAGATGTATACTGAGATAGAATATCATCGTCGCTTGGTGCTTTGCAAGTTCAGAGATTTTCTCATGTTTTGGAACCTTAGTTCGTGATTCAGCCCTTGTGATGATGATAGTTTGGGTAACACCAGGTAGTGTAAGTTCAGAACCTAAAGTTGCTGCTGATGCCAAAAAGGAAGTTATCCCAGGTACAATCTCAAATTCTATGCCCACTTTTTGTAGATTATCCGTTTGTTCTCTTATTGCGCCATAAATGCTTGGATCACCATCATGTAATCTAATTACTAACTTTCCTTTCCTTGTGTTAGTTTTTAAAATGTCAAAAATTTCTTCTCTAACTAGCTTTGCTGCATCGTATAGTTTTGCTTTTCTACATAATGTTATGATCTCTGGAGGTATTAGAGATCCTGAATAAACTACTACGTCTGCCTTTTGGATCAATTTTTTTGCTTTTATGGTAAGAAGATCAGGATCGCCAGGACCACAACCAACAAAGTAAACCTTAGACACGCTTTACCACCATTATTGAAAAATATTTGTTAGTGAAAGCATCTTTGGTAACTTCGCCAAGTGTTAATTTTTTAACAATTTCTTCATCAGTGCCAATATCTTGTGCTATTGCAAAAATTGAATTGTCAGAAAATCCTGCTTCTTTTAATAATGTGATAACTTGATCGAAATATCTTCCATCTTTTAAAAATATCATAGTATCACAGTTTTTTGCTGTTTCTTTTACTCTAGAAAGATCATAACAAGCAGGTATTACTGCCACAGTTTCATCACCTTCTGCGATGCTTATTCCAACTTTAGATGCAAAAGCAAACATCGATACTATTCCAGGAATTACTGTGATCTTGATTTCGGGGTATTTTGCTTTTAGTTCACGCTGAATATAGATCCAAGTACTGTAAAGCGACGGATCACCTACAGTAAGATAAACGACGTTTTTACCAGATTTTATTACGTTTGCTATAGCCTGAGCATTTCTTTCCCAAGTACTTTCGAGTGTTTCTTTGTCTTTGACCATTGGAAAGACCAAGTTAATAATTTCTGGTTTTTTAGAACTGTCAATTACTGAAGTTATGATAGAATAGGCTATGCTTGTTTTTCCTTCTTTAGATGTTGGACATATTATAACGTCTGCATTACGAATGGCCTTCACAGCTTTCACAGTTAAAAGATCAGGATCACCAGGTCCACAGCCAACACAGACTAGATCTGTCATCAGAAGCGATTTCAAGTTGTACCTAATTAAAAGTTAGATTTTTGTTGCAGATATTATAGTAACCGGATTTCTTGCAAGCATCATTGTTCCAGTAGAGGTCTTCCTACTCTTTGATACAGTTATTTGGGTAACATCTATTGATGAAAATTTCAGTTTTCCTATTGCACCCAAAACAGCAACTAGTGTTTCAAGAAGGATTGTACCAATCACTATTCTGCCACCCGATTTTAGCTTCCCTTCGCATAGTTTGAGGATATCCTTCGTGTCTCCTCCAGTTCCTCCTATGAAAATTGCATCAGCCGTTGGCAATTCAGAAATTTTTTCTGTGGCATTTCCAGATATTATAGTAATATTTGAAACTTGGAATTTTTTCATGTTCTTCTCGGTTAATTCAATAGCTTTTGGATCAAAATCAATTGAAAATACTTTGCCAGTAGGTTTGACTTGTAATGCAGATTCAACAGATACAGAACCACTTCCACATCCAATATCATATACTATTTGGCCTGGTGATAGCCTTGCTTTGCTTATCTGTATAGCTCGTACTTCTTCTTTTGTTATAGGAACTTCCTCAATTCTCTCAAATAACTCATCTGGGATACCAGGGGTACTGTGTTTCCACATCTACCACAATAGTATACTCTAGATATTTTAGTGCTACTTGATAGGGAGTCCTGTTACAGCTGGATGCAGAAGAGTGTTAATAAGAATCCAAGTAAAGAGGAATATGAAAAAGTAGCTTCCTATTCCTGTCATGATTAGTTTTTTCTTGTCTGATGGTGGAAGTGGTATATGCATTGCTTTTGCTATTACATAAGATATGATAAACAGAATAATCATAATCCCAAATCCTACATATAGTCTAGAATCTGCATCGATAGAGGTCCCCACAAAAGCAGAGATTATACCTGCAAGCACACCAAGTCCGATCCTAATCCAAAAGAGAGTACCAATTGGGTTTTTTGTTACTCCGTCAGTTTGTGTTGTTGGTTCGTTTGGAGATGAACCCTCTACGTTAGGGTTATCATGGTTAGGATTTTCTTCTTTTTTCTTTGGATGTCTAGTCAATTAAATTTACAAAATGACTCAGAGGAAACCATGCTTAAAATCTTTGGTTCGCTTCTTAATAGCAACAGTATAATTTTGGAGGGATAATGCGCTATCATGACCCTTGCTGGCATAGAATTACGTTATCTAGTAAATGAAATCATTAGAAAAATTGACGGATATTACGTAAGTAACATTTATGGAATTAGTCGTGATAGTCTACTCTTCAAATTACATCATCCAGAAAAACCAGACATCCTACTAATGTTTTCTACATTAGGATTATGGATTACTACAATCAAGATAGAACAAATTGAAGAAAACAGATTAGTAAAGAGGTTAAGAAATGATTTACTCAGATCCAAAATCTCTTCAATAAAACAGATTGGTGCAGAAAGAATTGTTTATGTTACATTTAATGCATTGGAACAAGAGTTTGTTCTAATTGGAGAATTTTTTGGTGATGGCAACATTATTTTATGTGATAAAAACTTGAAGATACTTGCCCTTTTACATTCTATTGATGTTAGACATAGAAGACTAACTGTTGGATTTAACTATGAACCTCCACCCCAAAGCGGATTAGACATTTTTAACATTACACCAAAAGATATTATTGTAATACTATCTGTGTCAACGCCTGCGGTAAGATGGATAGGTAGAACGCTGGGTATTCCTGCAAAATATGCTGAAGAGATAGTTAGACTTGCAGAAATAGATCCATTAAAACCTGGAAATAGTCTTTCTGAGAAAGATGTAGAAAAAATTTTTGTGGTTACTAAAGATCTGGTGGAAAAAATTGTAAACGGGATACATGATCCAGTATTGGTAAAAACTGAAAACACAGCTGATGTCTTTCCTGTAATACTTGGTCAAATAGTAAATACAAACTATACTAAGATTGCAACTTTTATGGAAGGATTAGATTCATTATTTACACAGAATCTTCTTGAACGTGGCAAGTCATCACAAGCAAATACTGTTACACAAAAGATTGAAGAGTTTGAACATAAATTAGAAGATCAAATAAAAGCAATATCTGCAGTTAAAGAGAAAGCCAGCGGTATTTCTGCTGTGGCAAAATCGTTATTGGATCTAGTCTCAAAAGGGGTGACCTCATTAGAAAGCTCGATGGTTATAGATGTGCTTAGAAAGCAAAATGCAAATTTTGTAAAAGAAAGAGGTATTTTGTTTTTAGATGTTAACGGTGAAAAAATTCAGATAAATCCTGACTCGTCTCTACAAGCCATTGCTTCAGGGTTGTTTAATGAATCAAAACGACAGATAAATGCTATAGCATTCATAGAATTAGCAAAAAAGAAAACTGAAAAGAGTCTTGAGAGTTTTAGAAAACAAGAAAACATTGCAAGGGATTCTGTTGTGTTCACAATACAGAAAAAAAGAGAATGGTACGAAAGATATAGGTGGTTTTTCACCTCTGAAGGTCTTTTGGCAATTGGTGGTCGTGATGC
>JAHEYZ010000043.1 GCA_023251295.1 Nitrosotalea sp.
ATGTTTCAAAAAACGGAGTCTATTTTTCTGTAGAAAAATTCAAAGAATATGGTAAACTTTCAAAGAAAAAAATTGATGATTTGTTATCAGGAGCAAGAATCGAAGTAGATGAAACAAAAAATGATCCACTTGACTTTGCACTCTGGAAGTTTTCTGATGAAGAACCCAGGTGGCCAAGCCCATGGGGAGATGGACGACCTGGTTGGCACATAGAATGTTCTGCGATGAGTCTGAAATATCTTGGTGAAAACTTTGAGATTCATGGCGGGGGTAGAGATTTGATATTTCCTCATCATGAAAATGAGATTGCTCAATCCGAGTCGCATACAGGAAAACAATTTGCAAAAATTTGGATGCATGTAGGAATGATGACAATAAACGGCGAAAAGATGTCAAAGTCCTTAGGAAACATAAAATCCGTAAAATATGTCCTTGATCATTGGGGACCAAACATAATCAGGCTATTTTGTCTCTCAGGTCACTATTCAAAGCCGATTGATTATTCTGAGGAACTTCTTAAGGAAAATATTGTGAAGTGGCGACAGGTAGAAAACTGTTATTTTGAGTTGGTTTTAGCAGAAGGCCAAGGCCCTACTGATGATATCCAGAAGATAATCTCAGAAACAAAAAAAGAGTTCGAGGCAGGATTAGAATCAGATTTTAATACACCCTTGGCACTAGGCTCGTTTTTTAAACTTGTAAAAGAAGTAAACAGGATAGCTGCCGCAGAAATGCTTACACAGTCAATTTCAGAAATAGTTGTACCAGAATTTGAAAAAATGGTTGAGACACTTGGTTTAAAAATTCCCAAAATAACAGAAGAAGAAAAATCAGCTGTGAATGATCTAATAAGAAAACGTAACATGTTTAGAGAACAAAAACAGTACCAAGAAGCTGATAAGATTAGAAAACAAATTTCAGATATTGGAATAACATTGATTGACCATAAAAATAGAACGCTCTGGATGAAACAAGAAAAAATTGGAATAGAAAACTAGTAATTTCTTAGTAAGGCATGTCTATTTCTGTGAATTATTTTGAGAAAGATGAAATTTAGATTCTTTTTACCAGATTTAGGAACTCGTCTCATCCGCATAAATCTCAAACAAATCATAACGCGATTATATGTTGTATGTATCTTAAAGAATTGACATTTGCTTTTTAGATTAGAATGAATATAACTGATATGTTAAGAAGGAATACTTGCGATAAGATAGTATGTTGGAATTGCAATGTTGAGATTGTTCAATATTTTGATCGTAAATACAAAGGCGTGAGGGGTCGGTGTCCTTCCTGTCAAGTGAATTTTCCACTTGAGTGATACTTTTTTTATAGTATGATAAGATAACCAAAGAAAAAATAACTAGAAAATGAAATTTAAAACTAAATATGTTTAACACTAGGATTTTTTTGTTACCGCGCTAACTACTGATATCACATCTCTGTCCCGTAGCTGATAGCTTGGTGGCAGTCTTACACCATATCTTAAATCCTTGGCATAAAGAAGTCCTTTTGTCAAGTCGGTGTGTATTTCCTTTGCAAGATCTTCTATCGTAGAACCATCTTTCATCAAAAGAAGATCTGGTAACACCCGTCCTTTTTTGTCAGAAAGTTTCTCTGGCACCGCGATTGGGTAGATAGAATTCATTTTTAATAGCTTGAAAACAGTTACGTTGATTGCAAACTGAACACCTGTTCTCATATATTCACCAAGGATGTCTTTTGTGATAAAATCAAGCGCATCAATTTGTTTTTTATTTAATTTATCCTTCTGTAGTATCTCAAATTGTTCAGAGCCTGGAACATATTTTATAAGACCTGCGTGCTCTGCCCTTCGTAATGACAGTTCGCTGTCTGCGCTCGCTGGTACAATTATAGTATCAAAGTATCTTTCCCTCAAGCGGTCAAAGTTCTTGTCTGCTCCAGGCAAGTCTATCTTATTTGCAACTATTAGAGTTGGTTTTGAGATATGTCTTAGATATGAGGCAAACTTTTTGCTATCATGAATATCAAAATTGTCAAAGTGTTTATCCTCTAATTTGGTTACCTTTAGCGCTTCTTTTACATGAGACTCTTTTACTCCTATTCCTCTAAACACATCTGTTAATGCGACAAGTTGTTCAGTATCAGAATTAATTAGCTTTGAAATTTTATCCCTATTTCCTTCTAAGAGTTTTAGGTACCACATTATCAGCTCTTCTTCTATGTCAGCAACATCAGAAATTGGATCACCGCTACCTACATCAGCGATTTTTCCTGATGAATCAACGCTTCCTGATACGTCAACTACATGTAACAGAGCATCAGATTGAGTCGCAACTGAAAGAAATTGGTTTCCAAGCCCCTTGCCTGCCCATGCGTCTTTTATCAATCCTGGAAGATCAATTAGTTCAATTGGGATGAATCTCCATCCGTCACTACACTTTGAATTTTGCGGTTGATCCTGAACATTAAATTCTGTGTGAACACATGGGGTAATTGCATTAGCCATTGCTCTTTCTGGTTTTTTTGTGGTAAAAGGATAGGTAGAAATTTCTGAGTGAGAAAGTGTTGCTGCATTAAAGAAGGTAGTCTTGCCAGTGTTTGTCTTACCAATCAGACCGATCTTTATTGGCATGAATTAATTTTAGATTTTGAATATTTATCTCTGCCGAACAAATTCAGCAATGATTCTGTTTTTCCTTGAGTTTCGCACTTGCATTTTTGAGCTCATCTGTATACCATGATATTTCATCAAGTTCTTCTTGAGTCAGTTGATCATTCCATTTTTCAAGTGCAAGTCTTGAAATTTGAGAGGTGTTGTATATTAGACTCCAATACGGGTGATGCTCGGCAGTGGAGTATGCAAGTTCAGATACTTCTTCCAATCCAGTTTTTGCACGCACTAGAGAGTCGGTTTTTTCACCATATATTTTAATTATGTTTGCCTCAAGGTCTGGTTGAATTTTTAGTGTGTTTTTTTCTTCAAATGATTTTACTAGTTCTAGAAGAGATTTGTAAAAGTCTAAAAACGTGTCGTTGGTCATTTTAAAATAATCTCTCATGTTCTGCCAGCATACATCGGTTAAAGACTACCTCAATTCCTGCATTACGTACAAGTTCTTCTGCCTCTTGGTTATGAATTCCTTCTTGTAACCAAATGACTTTGGGTTTTTTCTTGATTGCCTCTTCAACTACAGGCATTACTTGATCAGAGGGTCTGAACACATCTACAATGTCTATTGATTCATTAACTTCATTGATTTCATGATAGCATTTTTTACCTATTATCTCATCAGTTGTAGGGTTTACTGGGATTATGTTATAGCCTTTATCTGCGAGATATTTTGGTACAAAATGTGCAGCTTTTTCTGGATGCTTTGACATTCCAACTACTGCGATGTTTTTTAGTAAATAGAATTTTCTAATTTGTTCATCTGTATGCGGATCTTTTTCCACATCATATCTTACATGAATTGGGTTAATATTCTGTGTTGCAAACAGTTTATAGGAAGATTTTAAGAATCAACAACATGGAACCAGAATCGGACCCAAAAGATGTCATAGTTTTAGAAGCAATCAACAAAGGTAACAAAAAATTTGACAAGATAGAAAAGGTTACAAAAATTCAAGGCAAAGAGCTAAACGAGATACTTGAGAGTCTTGATAAAAAAGGACTAATCACCGTGGTAGAAAAAAAAGGATTTTTCAGTACTAAAAAAGAAATTGCATTAACAGAGAAAGGTCAAAGAGAATTACAGGAAAGGAAGTTTGAACTCCAAAAAAACTGGAACCAAATGGTTACAATGTGGAAGGGAGGAGACAAGCAGAAATTGCAGCAATATATGGACAACAACAAATCCATTCTTCCATCAATGGTGTTTTTGGGAATAGTGGACATACTCATGTTTACAACCATGATGAGTTTCATGGGCATGGCTATGTCAAGCTACATTCCGGTAGACCAGATGCCAGCTCAAACCGACAGTGGAGCAGACGCATCATCAGATACTGGCGATGCAGGCTCTGATATGGGTGGCGGCGGGGATTTTGACATAGACATAGGGTTTTAAAAATAGAAAGAAAGGAGGTTTTGCGCTATTTTTCTGCAACGACTGAATAACTTACGGTAAATGGGTTCGTATTTTTTGTATGGACAGCTAATGCATTTCCTGAAAAAATCCATGTCCCCATAGAGTTTTCTGGGTCAACAAAAGTCAAGGCAAACTTGGTTTTTCCATCAGGAGTCCATGTTTTTTGTCCGGCATCTTCACCTGGCGCAAGTGGACCATGTAGAGCTACAAGCTGGATGTTTTCAGATGCAGAATAAGTTATGACACCTGTGTAAGTTTTATCACTAGGTGCCAAGATTATTGCAAGCTGATGTGATTCATGACCAACTCCGGGATCTTGTACTGATGTAAGGGTTCCAGTTTTTACCGTGTCAGATGGTTGATTTTCCAAGTAACTAACAGAATAGCTAACCGTAAATGGTGTTGTGTTTTTTGTGTGAACCGCTAATGCATTTCCAGTGAATACCCAACTTCCCGCGGAATTTTCAGGATCTATAAAGGTAAGAGCAAACTTGGTTTTTCCATCAGGAGTCCATGTTTTTTGTCCGGCATCTTCACCTGGCGCAAGTGGACCATGTAGAGCTACAAGCTGGATGTTTTCAGATGCGTCATAAGTCAGTATACCTTTATAGGTTTTCGAGGATGGTGCCAAGATTATTGCAATCTGATGTGATTCATGACCAACTCCGGGATCTTGTACTGATGTAAGGGTTCCAGTTTTTGTTTTCCACATATTAGTATCAGTCATTTTGTTTTGCATCATGTTCTTTTCTGGCATTTTTTCTCCCATTGCCATTCTTGTCATCGTTTCTTCCATTCGTTGCTTTGCTCCTGCCACATTACACAATTGGTCACCGCAAACGTTCTTGTGACGTGTTTTTGGGATAAAAGAACCAGACCCTTTGTCAGCGGCTGCGGTTTGAATCGACATTGTAACAAGAAACATCAACAAAATAGACGTCAAAAATAAAGACATTATGTACTTTGAAGTCATTGAGTGAAATTCTTTCAATGAATATAAATAACTATCTCGTCTGATGTTGGGTCTTAGAACAACTACCTTTTTAACTAATTTCTAAATAGTGTTCAATCGATGACAGTTAGAATTGGAGATAAGGCTCCTAATCTTAAAGTTTCAAAATGGGTACAAGGTCTTCCAACAAATATTGATAAAGAAAAAGATAGCGTAGTACTCGTTGAAGTTTTTCAAGTAAATTGTCCTGGCTGTTTTTTATATGGAATTCCTGAAGCAATAGAGATGTATAACAAATATCACAAAGATGGACTTACAGTTATTGGCATGGCAACTGCCTTTGAAGATTTTGATAAAAATACATTAGAAAATTTAGAGCTATTACTTTCTACTGGTGAAACAATAGGTGAAACACTAAATGCACTTGGACAATACAGACAGCTTAATGGAACAAAGTTGTTATACAAAATTCCCTTTCCAGTTGCAATGGATTCGTTGAAAAAGGCATCTGAAAGCCTTAGTCAAGAAAAAA
>JAHEYZ010000014.1 GCA_023251295.1 Nitrosotalea sp.
GCTAAGTAAGTCTATCGTATCGATAAATCATTGAAAGATCAACCTAAAATTATTAATAAGATAAACTCATCAAGAATATGTCTATCTTAATTCTTCGACATTCTTGTAAGGATCTTTTCTGTGATCTTTGAATAGAACGATGTGATGATATACACCAAATGAAAAAAGTATGTAATACCAATTGAAGAGAATATCAACCGGATGTCCCTCATAGTAAGAATCATCCAAGGTAGAAATAAGAAATCCTGTATCAGCAATTGCCTCGAATGCTATTGCAATGCATATTAACGCCCAAAGAAAATTAACTTTTCCTCCAAAAAACAAGGAAACCCCTATTATTGCAGGGATTAGAATAATTGAATCACTAATCGGATAAGATATTCCAACAGCAAATTCAAATTGATTTGATCCCACATTTTCAAGACTTACTAGGTATAATGATAATGCCAACAACGAAACAGATATTGCAATTGCAACGAAAACCATTTTTTTATTAATTGAATTTTTCATGGGTTTCAGATAGAGCACCATAAATACAAACAAAAATGGATATCCTGCAAGCCAAAAAGCGTCAGCCTCAGAAGGAAACGGTTCTTCTCCTGATGCAAGATTATAGTATAATGCAATTCTTTCTGCAATAAACCACAATATAGCAAAGATAGAAAATAGAATCCAAGCTTTTCCATGTGCGCCTTTAGTACCAAATCTAATTGATAAAATAACAGATAACACAACAAGTGACACCGTTACAGGAATATAGAGTGACAATGATACTATTGTAGCTATGTCTTTTCCAAGCAAGTTTGCAACTAGCAATGCAAATCCTGTAGATGTTAAGGCAAATAGAAGGAATTTTTTTAGTTTAGATTGTTTTTGAATATTTGCCAACCTATTAAAAATAATATTATAATCTTAATAGATATAGATAAACAGCAGTTAGCTTTGTTATCAGATTATATAGCTATTAGGAATTCTTCAATTGGTTTTTGAGTTGCAAACTCATCAAGATATTTGTGAATCGAACTTACAATGCTAGAATAACCATTACCATACAGATCTTTGAGCACTGATTTTAGGTAATCAGGGTGGTCAAGACAATCAGGGATATAGCAGTTGTAATTAGAATACAGAGCACGAGTAACTTCATCTAGTACTGGCGTTCCCATCTCAAGTAATGCTTGTTCTACCGAAATTGTAACCAGTGCTTTTTTAATTTGAGTATCTGTTGCCTCTAGCATTACCATTTATGGTAATCCTTTACCATAAGTTATTTTGTTTGTAATATTTGGGACTAACACCTACCTCACCGATTTGCAAAACAATTAGTTTTATTCAGTTTTTGTCCGAATGATTAACAAATTAAGTATTATTTTTGAGGAATTATTCATGGCGTTTGTAAGATAGGCAAAAAGTGTACATGTTCTATTTTTCCCATCTGTTTCTAGATTAGTTTTAATTGGGATTTCTTGAAATTCTGTGCTTGGTCCAAGCATCATTTTAGGAATAAATGGTAAGAGAGATAGATCAAGGATCGTTCCTCTGATTTTGTATTCTTTATCATTTACAGAATATACTCCACCTCTAAAAGTAGGTTTGTTTACTGGCATTGTAGATTTTGTGATAGTAACATCTTCTAAATGATACACTTTGTTTTGCCAATAGATATTATATTCATGTTTTGCAGAGTCTTTTTGTAGTAGCGATAAAACATTTTCATCAAGTTCCATTGTGGTTTTTTTGTTTTTTGTTTTAATTGAATGTTACTTTACGCAAAACTGTTGAGTTTTATTTTTCGATGTCTTCTGTATCAGATTCATCAGTGTCTTCTGTATCAGATTCATCAGTGTCTTCTGTATCAGATTCATCAGTGTCTTCTGTATCAGATTCATCAGTGTCTTCTGTATCAGATTCATCAGTGTCTTCTGTATCAGATTCATCATGATCTGCAAAACTGCCTCCAACGATGGTCTGTTTTGTTTCCTTTATCAAAGTCTTCACAGTATCCCGGTTTTCTTGGATTAATTCTCTAATTTGGTCTCTCATCTCTTTGTAAAATTCTTTAATTTCGTTCAAGTTAGTTCTGCAATCGTTTTGTATTTGTTGTCTATTTTCTGGTGATGAGTTCTGGATGTTTGTATGACATTCTTTAATGGCGTTTATTGTTTTTTCTCTTTGTTGTTTAAAAAGAATAATTGCTTCTTTAATAATGCTTGAAATTTTTTGTTCAGTTGTATCATCTTGGTTAGGTCCTCCATCTATTTGATTTGGTTCCATTGATTCATTTTTCAATTCAATTGGTTCGGCGTATGAGACTCCTATCCCAGATGATAGCATGCCAGAAAGAAGAATTAACAAAACAGAGATTGAAGCATTTTTCATTAATGGCTGGATTTGCACCTATAGAATTTAAGAATAGCGTATCATTGATATAAAATTAGACTGACGTTGGTTGTTGTTCGTTCTCTTTTTTGTAGCTTGATTTTAGCCATAATGGAGTGATTATTGTAGTTACAGCAACCATTATCACAATCGTAGAGTATACGTTTGATGTAAGGACTCCTGACGCTACTCCAATTCCTGCTACAATTAGTCCTACTTCTCCTCTTGATATCATTCCTATTCCAACCTGCATGGATTTTCTTTTGTTTTTAAGAAATAGCATCGCAGGCAATCCACATCCAAAGAATTTTGTAGCCACAGCAACTGCTATCATTATACCACTTAGCATCAATATTTCTACATTAACTCCTCTAAAGTCAACTTGTGCACCAATGAATGCAAAAAATAATGGTGCAAAAATAAGACCTAGTTTACTGATATATTGTTCAATTTTCTCAAATACTTTGCTCGAAGACAATGCCATTCCTACAGCAAATGCACCGACAATTGGAGATAAACCAATAATGCCAGCTAATGCGGCTGCACCAAAAAATAATGCAGTTGCTATTGCTTCAACACTTCCTTCTGCTTTCCATTCTTTTCTTGCCACTATTCTTGGGATTATAATCAAAGAACCAATCAGCAGTACTGCAAAGAAACCTAGAACTTGTACTATAACGATTAGTATTTGGAGTGGATCAATCTGTCCAATATTACCTGTAGTGGTGCCAAGTGAACTAACCACTGACAACACCGCGATAGCAAGTATATCATCTATTATTGCAGCCCCAATGATTAATCGTGCTTCAGAGGTTTGCAGTTTACCAAATTCTCGTAATACTTGAACTGAAACAGCAATACTTGTTGCAGTAAGAGCTGTAGCAATAAGCATGGATTGAAAAGCCCCAAATCCAAATAGTTCAAAAACAAAAAATCCCACAAAAAATGGTACAATAACCCCAAATGTTGCAACTACAAATGACGCTTTACCACCACGAAGAAATTCTTTTGGAGTAACTTCAAGCCCTGCAATGAAAAGAATTACAATTGCCCCAATTTCTCCCAAGATTCGCAGTTCGCCGTCTATCCTTATAAGAGGCTGGCCATCAAAGACAAAAAGTGAACCTAGAGCAAATGGACCTACAATCATACCTGCTAAAAGCTCTCCCAGAACAATTGGAAGTTTTAGTCTTAGAAAAAGTTCTGCCATAAGCTTGGCTGCAAAAAGTAAAATTCCTACTCCAATTATTGTTTGAATAAAGTGTGATTCAATTGGCAATCAGGCATCACACAATCAATAAGTGAGAATGCCCAATATAAGCTGGGTCAATGATAAAAAACCAGATTGAGAATTCTTTCATCGAGTTTGTATCAGAAGTGATAAGTAGAATAACATTAAAGTGAGTATAGGAGTTCAGCAAATTTATTGCCTAGCAGGCTATCATTTAGTTTAGATAAAAAACTAATTTTACTAGTAATGGTAGTTTCAGCTATTATCCTTGTCCCCATTACAGTATTAATCTATAACTTTGCACAAATAACTCTCAAAGAAGGCGTTGAAAATCAACTATTAGGAGAATCAAAGATTAGAGGAGAAGCAGTCAGAACATTATTTTATACTAGAATCAAAGATGCCCAAATCTTGGCTACTACTCCAATGGTACATAATCTAGTCAATGAGTTAAATAACTTAAATGAAGATCCTGATTTTGATTTAAAAATTAAAGAGAGTCGACGCGATTTTTTTACTGAAGTAAGAGCTTTCCGCGAATTAGTTGGTTATTCAATAGGTTTAGTAGATATCAAGATTATTGGTAATGACGGAACTGTCTATTTTTCTCTAGGAAGAGTTGAAAATCCCAACTTTTCAAAAGAACCTCGATTTGTTCGGGGACTAACTCAACCTTTTGTTGAACTAGAACCTACTTCTCAAGGTGATCGTGTTATGATTATAGTCACTCCAATTTTTGGGCCAGAAGGCAAAGAACCAATAGGGGTTTTAATCGCGTACACTAGTACTGTAGACCTTGACAAAATTCTGTTAACAAGAAGTGGATTAGGTAAAACAGGCGAAGTATATCTTGTAAATAAAGACAGACTGATGATTTCAGAATCAAGGTTCATAAAAGATGCTGCATTTCATCAGATGATAAATACTCTACCGGTATCAACATGTTTTGAATTTGGTGACAGCATGGGAGGATTATATAATGATTATAGAGGAATTCCAATCTATAGTCATTCTTATTGCGCAAAAGACTTGGGATTTGTATTACTTGCAGAAAAAGATGAATCTGAGACATTTGAGCCTGTTTTAAGTCTTCAAAACAAAATCTTTCTTGCAGGAATTGTGATAATAGTAATGATGGCATTTCTTGCTTTTATCTTGTCAAGACGTCTCTCAAGACCCTTAATAAAATTACGAGATGCCGCCAATGAGATTGCAAACGGAAACTTTGAGATAAGAACTAACATTCATAGAAGTGATGAAATAGGACAACTCTCCTTATCATTTGATTCGATGGCAAAAAAGATACAGGAATCATTAATTGTCATTAGACAAAGAGAAGACATCATAAAACAACAACAAAAGGTACTGTTACAATTTTCTGAGCAGAGTGAAAATTATTTTGTTTGTTTTCTTGATGTCATAGGATCTACCAAACTTACCGCTAAATTGACGGATTTGGAATCTAGCAAATTCTACAGTATCTTTCTTAATTCTATGGCAATCTGGATTGGTGACAACGGTGGAATCGTTGTAAAAAACATAGGTGATGCCTTGTTGTTTTACTTTCCAAAAACAAGCACCCAGGACAGGAATGCCATTAAAGACGCATTAGAGGGTTGTTTGAAAATCGGTGAGCTTAATACACATATTAGCAAAAAAATGCAACAAGAAGGACTACCTCCATTTAATTATAGAATCAGTGCAACTTATGGTTCCGTACGAGTAGCAAAAATTGCCACCTCGGCTATTGATGACATTTTTGGTTCTACTGTAAACAAATGCTCCAAGATTAATCAATTTGCATCACCAAATGGACTAGTTATAGACGAAGCACTGTATGAGATCGTAAAATCGTTTGATTTGTACAATTACAAATTAATAACTGTGGAGGCAGGCATGGAAGATTACGGCCCACTATATCAAGTAACACGAAAGTAATTTTCTTCCTGCCCTAAGAATTAATTATATCAAGTACAAAACTTAGTCATGGAATTTGTTCAGGTTGAAGAACCTGATTTGAGAAAACCAATATTGATAGCTGCCATGCAAGACATGGGAAATGTGGGAAGTACAGCAATTGATCTTGTCAATGATAACCTGAATACACGTCTATTTCGTTATGTCTCGTCTTCTTATCCTCCATTTGTAGTAGATAAGGGTGGCTACATTGAATATTATCAAGAAAAATGGGAATATCGATACGGAAAGGACATCATAGTTTTTGGAGGAGGCAAAGGTCAACCAGAAAACAACGAAGATCTTTACAAACTATGTCAAGATGTAATAGATGTTGCCAAGAGATATGAGGTAAGACTATTATACACGCTTGGCGCGTTCCAGACAAATCAAGTTTTAGGCAAAAATCCAAAAACCTTTGTTACAACAACCTCACAAGAACTAACTTCTCAAGTAAGCAAAATTGGAGTAGATATAACTCCACAGCAATCTTTGATAACAGGATTTAATGGTTTAATTTTGGGATTCGCAAAATCAAGCGACCTTCAAGGAATTGGATTATATGGTGAGATAAACGACCCACAAATACCTCAATACCGTGCTG
This sequence comes from Nitrosotalea sp., assembly GCA_023251295.1. Taxonomy (GTDB): domain Archaea; phylum Thermoproteota; class Nitrososphaeria; order Nitrososphaerales; family Nitrosopumilaceae; genus UBA8516. The sequence continues at coordinate 6,171 of JAHEYZ010000014.1, forward strand.
TAAAAAGCATACTCCAAACCTTGGAAAGATTAACGTACCAAAAATTTGGGGATTTTATTGATCTTGATTTGATGGCAGATGCTGTAGACAATGAAGTCCACAAGTAGAAAGAATAATTTCTACGCGGATTTTATATATAAAAAATAACTTATGATATTATGAGCATGACCGCATGGAAATGTTACACATGTAATTTAACTTTCAAAAAAGAGTCACATGTTATTATACACAAAGATCTTTCAAAACATAATGCTCAGCCAATACAGATAGCTTCTTCGTAAAAAATTTTTCTTAGCATCTCATTTTGGTATTTATCAATTATCACAGAATTATTTTAATGAAAACAAGGCTAGGATAGATTGTTTCTATCAACTGCTGCTTTAATTTGTAATAGGACTGTTTTTGCTTCTGTCTTGGCCTTTTGAATATCAAGTTTCAGCTCGGCTCTTGCTTTGGTAATTGTTGCTTTTGTTAGTTCATTTATCTCATCCATAGGAATACCCTTTTGCACAGCTAGTTTTGCATCATGATTTGCTTTTTTTATTGAAGATAAAAATTCGGCTCTTGCTTTATCTATAGCGACCTTATAATCATTCATTATTAATTTCAAGTCCTTTTTGAGAACCAAAGACTCAGTCGTATCTATTGCATATACATTATGCGAACTTGAGCCTGCCAGACCAAGTATCAATACAATAATTGAGATACCAGATATGACCTTTAGGTTCATTTTAAGAATCCTCGTTGAATCTAATTAAAAAATATTGTGCAGAATTAGTACCAAGAATGTAGATAATCAACGATTGAAATTCACCAAACACGAATAGGAGAAGAACCTAAACGAAGTCTATTTGAACCAATCAAATTCTTGTCTTCTTTTTTGAACTGGCATGTCCTTAATTATAGCCTTGACTACCTCACTGTGATTATATGTAAGATGCCTTAGGAATTTAGTTGATTCTTCTTCTTTTGTTTGTTCATCTGAGATAATGTCACTCTCACTAATCTCTTTTATCAGAGTTTTACAATCATCACATGGTTCAAAGTCAAGATATAATTTCAATATGGAATGAAGAAGCTGTTTTTGGGTAATAAGGGTATGCCTACTATAAAGCGATCTAGAAATTTGTTCTCTTGGAGGATTAATTGTTTTTAAAAATTTCACTGTTTTACGTAGTAACCCGTAAAAATCTCTCTTCTATTTCAGCCCAGTTAACAACATTCCACCATGCTTCAATATAATCTGCTCGCCTGTTTTGATATTTCAGATAATATGCATGTTCCCACACATCCAAACCTAGAATAGGTATTAAACGAAGAGTCCAAGGACTTGTTTGATCAGACATTGCCTTGATTTCCAATCTAGAATATGTTTGATTATAAACTAGCCAGCCCCAACCACTTCCTTGAATAGACAAACTTGTTTGGGAAAACGTTTCTTTGAGTTCTTTAAAATTACCAAAATAAATTTTTATTTCATCTGCAAGTTTTCCTCCAGGTTCTCCCCCTCCGTTTGGTGTCATGCTTTCCCAGAACAGTCTGTGATTGTCAAATCCACCTCCATGAAAATTAATTGCGTTTCTCACGGGTTCTGGAACAGTAGTCAAATCAGACAAGATTGATGTGATGTAATTTTTGTGAGTGAGCGCGTTTATGTTTTCAAGTGCTTCATTCAGACCGTTTGCGTAAATTTGATGATGTTTAGCGTGGTGGATCTCCATCGTTTTAGCATCAATGTATGGCTCTAGTGCATCATACCTGTAATTTAATGGCGGAACTTCATATTTTCCCATTTGTTTTTGGTTACACTGATATGGTTTAAAATAATGGCGTGACCCTCATGCAGAACATAGGGAGATTACCACCCAAAAATCAGCGCCATTGCGCTTATTCATCAGTTGATTTCCGCGGGGTCACGCTCGTTCAATCCATTGCTCTGACAAAAATTGTCATTAGTTTTATAATATCATTTCAAATATTTAAAAGCTATCTGAAAAATTTCTATTAATTGACAATTTCGAGATTATTTATTTCAAAATACAATGTACTAATGTAGAAATAATTTTAAAATAATCAAATATTTTTCAATTTTTAGCCTCAGAAGTTTTTCATATTTTGACCTATCAGTGGGATTATTTTTTTTCTGATTATTTCATCAGCCTTCGCATAAGGATCAAATGAAACCAAGACAACATGAGAAAGACGTCGGTTTTCATCAGCTATTGGTATCGTAGCACGAATTAACTTTTCATAATGTGATGTTGCAAAACTTATTTTTCCTAAAAGATACTCCCATCGTAGTCGTGTTGCCTGTCTGTTTGCAGCAGTAATTGCATATTCTGCTCTTTGATCTGGTGAAAATACTGCTTTTAGTCCCTTCCTTTCTGCATCTGCCTCAAGAGTACCATCTTGGTCTGCAATACCAACAAAGCGAATGGTGGGATCTTGTACAACAATCTTTTCACATAGTTCCTTGAAAAATTCCTTCATTATTTTGTAACAGATATAGTCTGAATATATGTTATTTGTTCACAGTAAAGAAATTATTATCAAGTTATATCAATTAACAAGTTGACAAGAAAGCCAGTAATTATTTTATCGGTTGTCATATCTGTTTTACTTTTTACCAATTATATTCTATATCAACAAAATCAAGAACTAAGTCAGGTAGTAAAAGAGTATAAAAAACAAAATTCAGACATATTAGAAAAATTGACTGGTACAGTAAAAGAAACAGAAAACAAAAATGAAATGCAACCGTCTGCGGTTATTAATAAAAAACAGACGTTAAACATGTCTGAATCAAGTCAAACTATTACTGCGGTAGCAGTCAGACCAATATTGCTTCGTGATGGTTTTTTTGAAAACGTACAATATGAAGGAATCATAATGAAAATAAATGTAGATATCCGCAATGGAAAAGGACTGGTTTTGGTAAACACCAAGGTACCTACTGGTGTAGACTTTCAAACGTCTGCAAAGACAGCAGTAAAAATAGCTCAAGGACATACAGGAGTAGATCTTTCGGACAAAGATATTGTATTTTCAATTACATCAAACAATAACGAAGAATTACAGACAGTAGATGGAACTAGTGCTGGTGGAGCCATGACAGTTTTGCTGATATATGAGATTCAAGAAAAATCAATTAATGACAAGGTCCTGATGACAGGAACAATAGAACCTAATGGTAAAATAGGCAGAGTTGGCGGCATTATAGAAAAAGCTGACGCAGCTGGAAAATATGGCGCACAAACTTTTCTCGTACCAAAAGGTCAAGCAATAACCCAGGTTCAATCATGTCAAGAAACCAAAAATGGTGTTTTCATTTATCGAAGCTGCACTTTAGAAGAAAAACCTCTATTTCCCATAATGAAGGAAAAATATGGGATGGAGGTTATCGAGATAAATGATATCAATGCAGCGCTTGATTATTTCATATAGCTTCAGAACAGTTTTTATCGGTATCTTTGGTATTTGAACCATGATCGCAGTAATCTTAGTAAAGTTCAAAAAAAGTGCAAAAGAGGTTGCTGAATATGGAACCAAAATCCTCAAAAATGTTCCGAAACACATCAAAATCAAAGCATCTTACTGGACAATGGGAAGGTATGATGCAGTATGGATCGTGGAAGTGCCAGATGAGGAAAAACTCTTTGAATGGTTCTTAAAATTTGGTCGTATCGATATTGCTAAAACGGAAACTATGGTAGCACTAACAAGAGAAAAGGCAATGAAGATGCTGTCTTCTATAAGATGAGTTCTTGGCAAAATAGAACATTTGAAATAATTTGATTGTGCTATCTAATCATGGCTACCGCATACGTTCTGATTAATTGTGATATGGGTTCAGAAGGATCAGTCATTAATGATTTAAGATCAATAACAGGGGTAAGGAGTGTATACGGGGTTTTTGGAGCATATGATGTAATTGTTGATGTGCACACTCCTACTATTGACAAGCTGCGAGAAACAATTACAATGAAAATACGAAAACTAGATGGCGTACGAACTACTCTAACTTTGATGGCAATAGAATACTAGTCGAAATTTGATAAGTTTTTGTGGAATTATCAGTAATAATTTGAGCAGGTACATTTTTTGTCTTCTAAGATTCTGAATTTGGTTAATTGTATGTAAAGGTAAATATACAATATCCTTCAGTAAGAATCAAAAAAGTTTCACTGTTTAATTATTTTCAAGTACATAACGAAGTCGAATTATTGCGTTTTTAATATCAATTGCTACTTGTTGATATGTTAATACTGTATTATTATCAATTAGTAGATCATGTTGTGGTTTCCAGTCAGACGTAATCAACACTTTGGCAAATGATTGATGTCCACCTGTTTGTTCTTTTGTTTTTTTTGGCGAATAATGCGAGACAGTAATTATTTTTTCTTTTAAAAGTGATTTAATCATCAGTTCTTTGAGTTTAGAATCAGAATCAAGTGCTGATATTACATCATCATGTACAAGTCCTGGTGGAAGGGTGGTTAACTTTCCGAATCCGTTCCAGACAAAATCTTCAATCTTTGAATGGAATTTGCCTTTTAGAACTTTGCTTATTGTTCCTATGTTTAAGGGTCCAATTTTAATTGTAGGTGGGAGTGATAAAAAGAATCTTATTTTCCACATGGTGTATTCATGCAATCCCAAACCGTACGTACTACCTGGAGAAAATCCGCTTTCTTCAAGCATTTTTCTTTTTAATACATCAAGATATGTGATATAGCCATCCCTTACTCTCATTGCTCCCATACTTGCGATTCCTTCAGTGGGTCCTGAAAGTTGGATTCGTGGATAGTCATATTCAAAGTCCATGGTCCCTGGCTCTAAAAGTTCAGTATCCATTCCGACTGAAGACAAATGCTTTTGCAATTTTAGAACAAAACTATCGTGTAATACTAACACACAATATACTACAAGGTATGACAATATAAAATTTTTATATTAAAGCTAGTTTTTGGTTTCTTTTTATCATTTATTTTGTTAAATCAATTTTTAATATATTATTTATAATGTATTTATCAGAAATACATATTCCATGTGATCTGGCATTCCTAAGTGTTTTTGGGATCATAAAATCGATTGAAACCTCAAAACAATTCTTATTAGATTTTCAACTGTATGACAAACAATGCCTGTAGAGTTTATACAAACTATTGGTAAGATAGGTAAATGGTCTGTTAACAGAGCAATAGGAAGAAGGCGGCCACTTATCGCAGTTTTTAGTGTAACCCATTATTGTAATTTTTTTTGCCCGATGTGTCCCTTTGGAGATTCTAATAAAGAAGGACAGATCAAAATTACGAAAAAAAATGACCTTACGACGGAACAATGGAAGAAAATCTTTGACAAGGTTTCAAAATATTGCATTTGGTCAATAATTGAAGGCGGTGAACCAACCAGTAGACCAGATTTTATGGAATTGGTTCGTTATCTTTACAAATTGAAACTACCAATCACATTAATTACAAACTGTTCCCTTTTGCATACAATTGACCTTGATGAATTAAAAAAATACCTCCAGTTTGTCACTTGTAGCATAGATTCTTTGTTGGAAGAATCATACTGCAAGGTACGTGGGGTTACTCCACAAATGTATTACAAAGTTTTGGAAAATCTAGAGTTGTTAAACAAGCACAATGTTCCACATTACTTTAACAGTGTAATTACAAAATACAACACAGAAGAATTTATCAATCAAGAATATTTTCAACGCTCTAGAGAACTTGGAGTAAAATCTGTATCACTTACATTTGTTGAAGAGAGATCAGATGTGAATTATTCATTACTTCCAGACCGGCAGACAATAATCAAAGTTTGCCAGAGTATTCTAGAACATATCAAGAGTCACAAATATCCTCAGGTAATGATCCCGCCACAATATTTTGAACAAATAATAGAATTTGGAAGAGGCATGTTTGATGAGTGTGGAGTTTGGAAGAGCATCTTTGTGAATGGAAACGGTACTGTAATGGTACCCTGCTGGAAATATACCAGTCCTGAAAACTCATATAATTTGCTTGAAAAAAGCATAGAAGAGATATGGAGTGCCTCCCAGTGGGATATAGCAAAGACCTGTCATGACTGTGAGGTCCTTGGATGTGTGTGGTATTCATCTCAGCCTGTTAGTACATTTGCACAAAACTACATGAGAGGCTTGTCAAAAATGATAAATCAGAAAAATTCAAACTTTATTGATCCAATACAAGCATAATTCTACAATATATGAGATTTTCCGATTAGAGTAACCGCATTTTTATATCATGTCCATGAATTTGCGTCTTTTTTCCATATCCTAATGCCGTCAACAAAGATTTGCTCGTCTTCTTCAAACACTGTATGCCACTTTCCGTTGTGTGGAAATGTCTTATTCATGAATTTCATTTTTTCATTTGAAGGAAATTTATTCAGCAATGCGCCCCAACGCATGTTATGAATCTTTGGCATAATCTCATTGATATCTTTCATTTTATTCTAAATACCATTTCTTGGTTTGAGAACAAAGATGTATATCTTTTTTGATTTTATTGTTATAAGACTATACTTTCTTGTGAATGAATGAAAAAATAATTTTAAACGTGTTTCAGCTTAAAATCTTCGTTCGCCGCGGTGTTTTGGTAAACATTCACGACAGTATACGGGGCGTCCTTCTGTTGGTTTAAAAGGAACCTGTGTTTCTTTTTTGCAATCTGCACATGTGGCAGGGTGCATTTGTCTGTCTGCTGACATGACTTTTCAGCATTTTTGGTCACATAAAAACTGTTAGTATTGGATACAAAACAGTAGATCTAAATCGATACCAAATAATTATGAGATGTACAAGTTGCATGTAATGAGTTTTGAATTAACAGAAAATGAGAAACTTGCTCTTACTCCAGAGTCAGGATTTAATCTAGTTGGAATAGACCCCTTTGAAATTCCTGGTAAAAAGCTGTATTTCATAGAACATTTTGATTTGTATCAAGTAGCCTTAAAAGCAAAAGAGGAAAGAAGGAATCCTGATGAATATTTGATCTTATACAAGGGTTCACCCTGACTGCATTTTCAAGGATAAAAACGTAGAGAATTATGCAATTAGTAATTCAGAATTTCTCCTACTATTTTCTGGTCTTCAGAGGCAAAGATTACTATTCTTTCAAGCCAGATTTAATAAGTTAACCGAAATGAAAAAATACTATTGATCATGGAACTGTTCTGGATTGGCTGGGCTTATCAAAAGTTGTGTTTAGATTTGGACTTTCATAAGAAAATTGGTCTATAATAAAGTCAGCATTTTCAATCATACGTAAAAGATCTGATTTATTAGGCAAAGGTAAATTGTATTTTTCAGAATATTTTAAGAGATAATAAATCGAACCGTGAAGTTGGATGCTAAGTTGTTCATTCAATTGTTTCAACCTGTGAGCATTTTTGTATTCAGATAATGCTTCTTCAAAAATCTCAATTTCATTCATTTTAATATATCAGGTTGTCATATAATATAACCATTAGGTAGAATTTCTCAGTAAGGTTCCGTCTAAAAATACAGGTAAATTAAACAATGAAAAATTGCAACTATTGAATTTTACACTGTGAAGTTATTCCTTTTGAGGTGAAATAATATGTAAATACCAAAATTCCAATACTAATCAATCTAAGTGGAATTTCATAATTAGTTAAAAAAGCAGTTGCTGTACTTCCAATCGTGCCAAACGTAGAAACGATTGCAAAACCAGTAGGACCACAGCTGCATACACCTGCGCTTGCACCAATTATTGGCCCTGCAAAACTCACATTTAGCTGTTTAGAATGCAATATTTTAATTCTGAAAATGCTCATGCTAACTACGAGGCCCGACAATGCAGAAACCATTACAATAAGTAAAAAACCTACAAGGTCTTCACCTTGAACATTAAAAATTGGGATTGGTTGAAGAAAAACATATCCGGATGCAAAAGAAAGCATCACTAAAAGTCCTACAAAAATGGAAACTGATAGCAAAATATATGATCTATTTGAAAAAACAGATCTCAGCGCTTGACTTTGCAATTGTGACTCAGTGTTTGTTATACTTTATCAAGTATAAATCATATGGCTCTAATTTGCAGAGATTAGTGCAAACAAATTACCTGCACTCACAGTCTTGTTCTCCACAATGACATGTAACCTCAAATGAATACATTAAACTCGCAGAAGAAAATCCATCAGTTACATCTACAAAGACCAAAAGGGTTTCTGCTTTAGCATATTTATCAATCTCCCATGAAAATTCGTAATTACCGTTTGAATTTGTATTACCTCTGAAATCTTTGAGTTTGTTTTCTCCATAATCTTCTACATGAGCTAAAACAGTAGCATTAGCGATGGGTTCTTGCCCATTAGTAACAGTAACTATAATGGATTGCATCGTGCCACGTCTAACTTGCGACTTTCCTTCTGCATCTATGTAGAGTTTTTGATAAACCTTTTGTGAAATATTTTCGATTTGAAGTATTTTTTTACTAATCAAGTATTGTAATCCTGATACAAAATCACCATCAGATATATCACCATGAGCCATCCACTTTGCATTATTTTTGAACCAGGAAGGAATTTTTGTCAAAGCACTTTCTTTTAGAATAAAATATGATATTGGAATTGCAATACCGTTGTATGTCCCAGCGACTTTGTAAGTACCGCTTGGAAAATCATGGTTTAGCATTAAAATAGTTTGATATACACCGCTTTCAAGAACAGCAGCTTTTAATTCTAAAATTTTCCCATCTGGTCTGATTATTGTTAAAAAGGCATTATTTGTTTTTTTAAAATCACCTGTGGTTCCGGATATTGTAATAAATGCTGTCTGTTCATATTTCGGTAAGAAATAGACGTGGTCTGAAGATTCTGTCTGAGGCATTTGTATTACTTGACTTTCGATCAAATACTGAATAGACTGTATAAATATAGTATCGTCAATTTTTTGTTCTGACCATAATCGAGCTGTTTCTTTTATCCATGACGATATCAGAACGTCACTGTTAGCATTATAGATTCCTGTAATTATTAGGATAAACCAGATTAGTACTATCAATGATTTCATCAATATAAATAGCGAATAAGATTTAATCTAATTTCAGTTTTTAGCTAAATCCTGCCCCAAATTTATCACCGTCTTGTAGTGGATCCATAGAATCAGTATTTTTTAATTTTAAATACAAAAAAGCTTCATTGACTAGCTCTTTTGCAGGCTCCCCGGTAATCTTAAAATTAGTTTTTACAAAATCATAATACTTTTGTAGCTTTTGTGGATTTTGCTCGTCAAGCGAGGTTTTGTCATCAACAATTAGAAATGCAATTTTCTCAATTTGAGAGTCACGATCAGAATCACTCACGAGTATACATTACAAATCCACCTTTTAAGGAATTGGAATATTTTGTACCCTAACTCACAAAATCATTATTGGTGATGAGAATTTACCATTTTATTTATATCTTAATTATGATTCCATAACGTAATGAAAAAAATTGAAGCTTTTGTAAGGACTGATAAGACAAGCTTAGTTGTTGATGCAATAAAAAAAACAGGCACAAGAGGTCTAACAGTATTTTCTGGAAAGGGGCAAGGCAGAGGAGAAAGACCAATGGTTGAGAGTTCACGTGGAACAACAAGACATGTCGCAGAATATAATGAAATAGATTTGGTTGTCACAGTAGTGGACGAATCCGAAGCTGATGAAATCATATCAGCAATATCTAACGCTGCTAGAACGGGGTCTAAGGGAGATGGCAAAATCTTCGTTTCAGAAGTGGACGATGTAATAGATATTGGCAGTAAACAAAAGGATACTTTTACACTTTAATTTGTCTTGAACAAATTTTTTGATCGAGAATTTCTCAGTTTATAATTACTGATTTTATGTTTACAAATTCTTTTAAACCATAATTTGATAACTCTCTTCCAATTCCAGAGTTTTTTATTCCACCAAAAGGCATTCTTGGATCTGATATAACCATTGAATTAACAAACACCATCCCAGCTTCAATATCTTTTGCTAGGTTGTTTTCTCTTGCAAAATTTTCTGACCATATACTAGCACCAAGACCAAACTCAGTATCATTTGCAAACTTTATTGCTTCAACATGATCCTTTGCAGATAGTATTGGCGCAACTGGACCAAATACCTCTTCTTTTGAAATTGCCATGTCTGGTGTTACGTTGGATAATACTGTGGGGTTAAAGTAGAACCCGAGTCTTTTTGGTACATCCCCACCTATCAATACTTTAGCGCCTTTAAGGGCAGATCTTTCTATTTGATTGATGATTACATTTCGTGAATCGTCACGTACAAGTGGGCCTATTGTAGTTTTTGAGTCTAGCGGGTCTCCTATTATTTGGGCTTGTACATTTTCTACATATTTTTTTGTAAATTCTTCAACAACGCTTTGTTCAACAATGAATCTTTTTGCAGCAATACAACTCTGTCCATTATTAAGAAATCTAGATGAAACGCCCACTTTAGCTGCCATTTCAATATCTGCATCTTTTAATACAATAAATGGATCACTTCCGCCTAATTCTAAAATAAATTTGTGCAAGTTTTTGCTTGCAATTTCTGCTACTCTAATCCCAGCTTTTGTGCTGCCAGTAATAGATACAGCATCTACGTTTGCTTTAGCCAAGGCTTCACCGACAAGATAGTTTCCTGTTATATGTCTAAACACGCCTTTTGGAAACCCAATGTCTTCCAAAGCTTGTTGAATCGCATTTCCTGCATCAATACAAACACTAGAATGTTTTAGTACTACAGTATTCCCTGCAAGTAACGCGGGGAGACAAAATCTTAAGACTTGCCAGAAAGGAAAATTCCATGGCATAATACATCCTATAACGCCTAGAGGATCAAATTGTACATAACTGTCTTTGGCATCGGTTTGTATCCTTTCACGTTCTAAGAATTTTTTACCGTTATCTGCATAATAATTACAAACCCAACTACATTTTTCTATTTCTTTTAATGATTCTGAGATGGGTTTGCCCATCTCGTTTGTAATCATAGTAGCATACTCCATTTTTCTATGTAAAAGCATGCTCGATAGATTTCGTAAAAGTTTAGCGCGTTCTGAAATGTCAAATTTTTTCCAGATCGTCTCATAAATCATCCTAGAATGGCTTACTTCTTCGTTTACTTGTTGTTCAGAAATTGCTTCATATTCACCAATAATTTGTTCGGTTGCAGGATTGATAGTTTGAATTTTCAACGCTTCACCTATGTTTACTACAGATATAAGCTTTGACATTCGTAACCAATGGTTACCAACCATTACCAATAGCTATATATAACCAAACCAGCAAAGGGTACCCATGAGCAAAACAACAAGCCCAAATTCTAAAGACATTTTTGATGTCTGCAAAGGCAGCTTTGAAAAGATAAAAGGTCATGTGGAAAAAGTAACTCCTCAATACCTTCAATCATTTACAAACCTACAGCAAGAATACTTTGGAACATGGACAAATTTTGTAAACTCTGCATTGGCCATCCAACAGCAATATGCTAACAAGATGGGTATAAACACAAACACCACAGAACCAATCACTAGAGTCATACAAGATTCAACCGACGAAACCATCAAAGCATTTGATGTACAACACAAAATCGTACACACTGCACTTGATGCAACAAAACAAAATCTTAGAACAATAAACGAAAATGCAACTGCATTTGCTGAGTTAAACCAAAATATCTTTAACTCATGGTTGTCCACCTGGACAAAGAGTAACTAAGATTTTTTCCTTTTTTCTTTATTTTAATGAATATCATTAAAAGACATCACATAATGCAATTGGTTGTAAGATCATAGCAAGAAAAACTTATTATAAAAAATGTAAAATCACTTATGGGTGGATTGGATTCAAGACATAATTTTAATTTCGTGATAACTTTCTTTTATTGGTTCCAGTATTCTTCACATTTCTTTTGCAGGTACATATGTTTGCATTTTATTTCAGTTTAGGATTAGGTTATTTTTTCCACATGTTTTCCCAAGTTTCTGTATATTTTTTTAGCATTTCTGAATACGCCTTGAATGGCTCCATCCCAGAACCTTTCCACATTTTCATCCATTCTTCATTGAATTTTGCCATAGACTCCATTCCCGACATTTTTGCCATGGTTTCCCACATTTCACCAAGCTGTTTTATTGGTTCAACTCCTGCTTGTTTCCAAGATTCTTGCCATGTTTCAGTGATTTTTTTCAACAATTCAGAGTCTGCTCCTAGGGTTTTCTGCCAAACCTCAGTATACTTTATCAGGGCTTCATTTCCTGCCTTTGTCCACATTTCATAGACATGTTTCCATTTGTTTAATGCTTCAAGATATTCTTGCCATAGTGTTTCCCAGCCTTCAGGTTTTTTCTTTGACATGAGTATATCATGTGCCTCTTAGATGATAAGCTTTTTGAACATAGACTAATCTACAAGTTAATCTGTTAGAACATATTCTCCAATATAGTGCAAGATAATCAGAATAATGACGGTTTTGATACATTATGTGATAAAGTTTTCCAATTAGATGATAAAATACGGTCTGTCAGGGCAATAAACAGCAAAGGAAAACTCGTTGCAGGTGGAATGAGAAAAGGTCTAACATCTTTGGAAGATGCTAAAAAAGACGAGATGTTGTTCATGGAGCTTTCACTAAGGGTAAGAATGCGTCATGAATTTGATGCAGAGTTTGGTCCAGTTGAATTTTCACTCTCACATAGAGGTAAAATAGTTCTAATGAGCTTCCCAATGGACCCAAATGTACTTTTTGTAACTACTGAAAGACAAATTGATCTAAATAAGATCCCTTTCAATATTTTAGAATTAATTAAAAAGAAAGTCCAAAATATCTAATTTGTTGTTAGTAGATCATGGCATCCCTTCAGGGGCATGCAATGCATCTTGTTTTAGCTTTAGTGCCTTTTCAATTATCTTTTCATGATCGGCATTGGATTCTGTAGTAATGTAAAGAAAATGCTCGTCATCTAGTGGCATAGTAATCCGTTTTATTTTTTCATAAACTGCCAAAACATACCTGCCTTTACCAATCTTGCTTGCGTATTCATTTCTAGATTTCCATGCATTGATTGCTTGTTCTAGTGATTTTTGATTTTCTTCTGGAGAAAGCAGGTTGGTTATACCCTCACGCTGCGCACTGTATAATATTATACCATTGACATCAAATATTGTGGCAAATCTTACTTTGGGGTCTATTCTCATGATGTTTTGGTGCAGTGATTTGTAATCCGTATTATATCATGAAACATCTAAAAGGATAAAGTTTGTCGTCTTGACAAGGTTTTGTCAAAACAAACCCTGTTAAGTCGTATTCGCCTAGTCTCACTATTCTATTAATTTTAAGTGCAAATTCTTCCTTTCTTTTAAGTATCGGTCAAGCTTGAAATCATATGTGAAAAAATTACTTGTCCCTATTACATCCATAGTCATATCAGCAATGCTAATTGGTTTAATGCCTCTTGCGGTTGCCCAAAACTCTACAAACAGTACACTACCAAACTGGATTAAAAAAAATGCAAAATGGTGGTCAGAGGGTTCTGTACAAGACAAGGATTTTGTTCAAGGCATTCAATATCTTATACAAAAAGGAATAATGAAAATACCACCGACTAAGTCTTCAAACAAACAATCTGAAGAAAAAATTCCTCAATGGATAAAAAACAATGCAGGATGGTGGGCAGATAACAAGATATCTGATAGTGATTTTGTTTCAGGAATACAATATCTTATAAGCAAAGGAATAATGAAAGTCAATTCACCTCCAACAGCGAAAAAAGATCAACCTAGTGGCTACTAAAACTACAGTCAGATATTTCAGTAAATAACAGTGATTCTAAGATAGTTCTTTATCGATTACCTGTTGAAATGAAGAATATGGTTTAGCTCCAATCACTGTAACGTATCCATTCTTGTCATTGCCAATGAAAAATGCTGGGGTTCCTGTGACACCATAGTTAGCACCGTTCTGAAAGTCCTCGTTTATTTCATTCAAATGTGTTTTAGAACTAAGACAAGAATTGAAATTTTCAGAGTTTAGGCCTAATTCAGATGAATATTGTGCGAATGTGTTTTCTGCATCAATTGCACTAAGATGTGCCCACTGAGTTTGACCCTCAAATAGTTTGTCATGATACTGCCAGAACATATTTTGATCATTTGCACATCCTGCAGCAATAGCCGCAGCTCTTGCATTTGCATGTATACTTTCTAATGGGAAATCCCTAAAAACTAGTTTTACCTTGCCCGAATCTATGTATTCCTGCTGTATTTGTGGAAGGGTTTGTTCAAAAAATCTTGCACAAAAAGGACATTGAAAATCAGAGAATTCCACGATAGTTACAGGAGCATTTGGATCACCTTTTACCGGATCATCGGATAATGAAACGAAAATTCTTGGTTCTTCCGCAGATGGTGTTTGAGTTGGTTGTGGTGTGACGGGTTTTGCCTGTGGGTTTTCTTGTATAACAAGCGGCTGCACGGTTTGACTACCAAGAGTGTAACCAGAAAAAAATGCCACTGCAATTAAAGAAATTGTTATTCCGATAATCAACGATTTATAAGTTGATTTTTTCATAGTGATACGTTCTGATCCAGTGTTTTCTTTTGGTTCAGGTGTTCCTTCTGAATTTGATTTGTTTTGATTTTCACTTGACATTATATCACTAATTTAATAGTTGATTAATTAGTTACTACATTTAAGTACAACGCATCATCAGATTTTCCTAGTAACGTTTGGATCATTTATTTTTTATATCAGAATCCTTTATTGGGATACTGAGTTCTTTACTTTTTATCTCTTGATGGATTTTTTTGATTTTTAGTTTTATACGTTCAATGTCTTCATCAGACACCTGAGTTGGATATTGTTTGTTAATTCGTTTATAATTTTCTAACATTTCAAGATTATCATAAAGTGTATCTTTTAATTCTTGAAGTATTTTTCGTTCGTTAAGTACCATTCTAACTATAAAAAACCCTATTACACCTGTAGATGATATTATAATTATTAGTCTGAAAGGAATGGGCATTAATAATCCGTTCAGTGTTTGAACTTTAATAATTACATCGACCACTTGAGGTATTGATAAAATGTAACCAAGAGTAAGATCTACGACTAACAATCCAACCAGACTAAAAATTGCTTTGAGCACTATTCTCATTATTTCCCACTATCACTCGATACGTTGTTATTTCCTTACAGAAGTTTTATCCAAACCAACAAAATTAACTTTTTTTCAATTTTGGGAAAAGTCATGTCTACAAAGTGCATAGTACGTCATGAATATTGTGCAAAGATAATAAAATAGAGCGTCTTGTTTAGTGTGTAACACAAATTGACAATGAAGTGGATTATGGTATTGGAATTATTTATCGTTACAGCAATATCTGGAGGTAATTTTATACCATCAACCATATTTGCTCAAGACCTTGGGATAGATTCGACACAGCAGCAAATGCAAAATACATTACAAGGTTCAGAAGATACTGCAGAGTCCATGGTTAACAAAGTCAAGGATTCGGCAAGTGAATCTGCAAAATATTCAGGATGCCTTATTGCCACTGCCTCATTTGGTTCGGAGTTATCCCCCCAAGTTCAAATGTTAAGAGAAACAAGGGACAACGTATTATTACAAACTAAGTCTGGGGCCATTTTTATGACCGCGTTTAACCAATTCTATTACTCTTTTAGTCCCACTGTAGCAGCATGGGAAAAACAAAATGAGTTATTTAGAGAAATTGTAAAAACAATAATTACGCCCCTAGTTACAACCCTCTCGATTCTTAATTACATTGACATTGATTCCGAAATTGAAATGATTATTTATGGGACTGGAGTGATTTTACTTAATATCGGAATATACTTTGCATTTCCTACCTTTGTTGTTATGAGATTAAAGTCATATATTAAAACAAAAAAACAGAATCATACTAACAAATTGACTAATTAATTTCAGATCCATTATAGTTATTAACATATTAATTCAAAATTACATACAATCCGTTAAATTCATAAAAAACAAACACCAAATTAATTATGTTAGACCCAACTAAAAACAAACCTAGTCGCAAACAAGAGGCAATTGAAACTTTGATAGTTTTTGCTGTCATGACAGGACTATTACTTCCAGTTAGATTGGTATTTTACACCTATATTTCTCCACATTGGTTTGGTTCCTTTGGATTAGTCTCTGCCGTATCTGTTTTCGTGGTAGTGCTTGTCAAAAAGAAAATGCTTGGGAGATTTGGTCAAATGTTTGAAAATCAGATGCGCAAAGTACATCGTGGTAAGAGAAAATGGTTGGTATATGGACAAGTTGCATCATTTTTAATCCTGCTTGGAGGAACGATAATTGCAATTGACCTTGGAAACTCTACATATTCGGATATCAAATCACAGCTGTTAAAACATCTGGATGGCATAGACGATCCTCAAAAGATGCTGACCGAGTCAAAGAAAATGACACCTCAAGACTGGATTATAGGTTTTGTGGGGTTTGTACTCGCAGTATTTTTTGCGTTTCCTCAGATAGCTGCACTTTTAGCGATCCTAAATGAAATGTATTATGGATGGTTATTACATTTTTACACAGTAGCATTAGTTGAGACACTTGAAATGGCAGGTATTCTGATCTTTTATCGTATTACTCTTTCCAACGAAAAAAATTAGAGAACAAGCTCTTCCATGAAGAGTTGTGGTCTTTGTGGAGAATTCATCGATGAACAAATAGAAGCTAAAACATAGGTAAGCTTCCAAAAAACAAGTATAGACCTGCAAAAAATCCAAAAATTAAAGCGATCGTTTTCCAATGCTTTGATAACCATCCTTTCATTTTTAATTTAATCTTTGACTTCAGGTATTTGATTATTTGTGTATATCATTTAGAGATCTAGGTGTAAAACTTGAAGAACCAGCAGCAAGAAGTTTCATTGATACATTTAGGTATAGAGCATATGTTTTATTAGCAAAATAATCATGAGATGATATTTATTTTTGCCATTTCTGATTGAACTCATCCCAAATTCCATCAATAATTGCGGATCCAATGCCATAGTCTGACACCATGACTTTCATCTCATGATGAGTCATTACATTTCTAAGTATCTGACCGTTTCTGTCTCCATAACCTGAGTGCTCAGAGTCAAAACTTAATTTCACTACATATACTGGAGGCGTTGAACGTATTATGCTTACTAGATTAACATCAAGGCTTTGTTGTATTCCATCAAAAGAAAAAGTTGGATGCCTAATTGCAAATCCTTGAGCAACTTGGATTGCTTTTTCCATTCCATCCTCTTCATATCTATTAACTAAGGTGAGCGGATCCCTTTTTTCTGGAATAACAATTAATTTTTGAATGCTTTTGTGTCCAGACTGTTGAATTTTTTCATTGGAAAAGATTGAGACACTGGTTCCTTCACGTTCTCCTGTTAGAAACGAGATGGTCTGTTTCTTTCCGCTTGGATCTATGTTTAATCGTATAACATCCCCCACATCAGGACTGTCTGTATTCTTTGCATCATAAACAATACCACTAATACACATTGTAGATACTGTATCAAAACAATGTGCAGAAATAGACATAGTCATCCTTACGATTATCATCTTATTTGGTGCATCGCGAATGATTGTAATTTTATCTTCGCCGCCTATAATTCTTATATTCTGGTTTGCAAAAGGACCATTCTGATCTGCTACACCCTTTACATAAAAGTGATCAACTAATGGTTGAGCATAGGAATGAGGGGTAAACGAAAACATGCAGATTATCGCAATTGCAAAACAAAACTGCATGTCTTTGAATATCATGGGTTTTGGCTACAAAAATGAATTAAAAGTTTCACGGAGAAGTCCTATGCAAAACTTTAATATCATAATAGCTTAGTTGTTTAACCCATTTCTTTTCTTATCATTCAGATTTTTAAATATCAATCAATAGGTCTTTGTTATATTAAGATAGCTTGATTAGAATTCACTTTTTTGCTAAAGAGAAATGGCATTTGGTAATTCTCCAATATTACATACTGACCTTATTCTAATAATGGATGCTTTAAAACACTGATGAGTTGTTACCCACAAAGATTGAAGAGCCGCATTAAAGAAAACAAACTAGAGATTTCCGATGGTGAAACTTTGCAATGAGAAAAAACTTGCAAAGATTATGTCTTCAAACGAGTCTCTAAAAACGATATAGGTTTTTCCAAGCATCCTTTGTCTCTTTTGGAGAGAACAGTTCGTCCATAAAGTAAACTAACGACGATTGTTAAAATCAGCATCATTATTTTCGTGTTCAAATTATGTTTAATGTAAGATTTGGAGATTTCTACGAAATAAAATAATCAATAATTTTTATTTTTAGAGAGTTTTAGTCTGTGGAATTTATCATTTCGAATTATCTAATAGGTACCTGATTTTTTCTTCTTTATCTCTTCTCGAGCTTGTTCCATTTTTTGCTTCATGATATCCATCTCTTCTTTCTTCTTGTCTTTCATCTCGCCCCTTTGCTCTTTCATTGATTTCATTTTTTCTTTCATGGCTTCTCTTTGCTCTTTCAGTTTTTCTTTAAGCGCGTCGCTTTGCTCTTTGATCTTTTCTCTCGTTGCTGCCATGTCTTCGTGCGT
>JAHEYZ010000015.1 GCA_023251295.1 Nitrosotalea sp.
CAATATTTGAAAACATCAAAATAGACATAGTAAGAAACGCTGTTACAGTAAAGGTAAAGCTGAAAACAAATTCTGTAAAGAACAGCTTGATGATACCATTACTAAGAAATTAGAGTTTTTTGAAACTACGCAAATATTACTAAACGAGAATTCTTTCTCTATTTAGCTAAGAATCATTCAATCTAGAAGCTTATATTCTGTTTATCTGTTGTGATTTTTGTTTTGCCAACAAGTGTTAGAATGACATCCAGAGGAATTGTAGTAAAACATAAAGAAATGCAAGTTAATCTTGATCCAAAAAGCGGAGTAAGTAAGGGGATATCATTTGTCTCACATGCCCATATAGATCATCTACATAATCAAAATGGTGGCCTTCTTTTAACAACCAAACTAACTAGTCAGATAGCTAAACTTCGCGGGTATTCAATAGACAATTTTGTTGAGGAGTTTGAGAATTTTGTAATGATTGATGCAGGTCATATCCTAGGTGCACGTAGTCTCCTGTTTGGCGATGATGTGTTTTATACAGGAGATATTTGTACACGTGATCGAGGGTTTTTAAAAGGAGCCAAAGTGCCAAGATGTAAAACTCTAATCACAGAATGCACATTTGGAAAACCAGAATTTATTTTTTCACAAACTGATGAGACCGTGAAAAAAGTAAATGGAATCATTTCTGAAATGTATTCAAAGGGGATACCAGTAATTTTACATGGGTATGAACTTGGAAAGGCACAAACCCTTTCTTACTTGTTTGGTCATTGGGAGCCCTTATACTATCATGATTCTGTTAAAAAAATAAATGATTTACATAGAATTTTTGACATTGATTTAAAAGATGTAATGGGACACACTGAAGCTGAAAAAATCGGATTACTTGACAAGAAACCATGGGTGATGATTGCCCCAAGTATGGGTGGTAAAAGTCATTTTGTAAATAATATGAAATCAAAATACGGTGCAGTAACAATAGGATTTAGTGGTTGGGCTCAATCTAATCGCTACTCCTTTGCAAGACAACATGATTATTCTGTTGCACTAAGCGATCATTGTGATTATAATGATCTGATTAATCTTGTGAAACAAGCAAAACCAGAAAAAATTTACACTGTTCATGGATTCGTTGAAGAATTCGCAAATGATCTAACTAAATTGGGTTTTGATGCGCACCCATTGCGTGAAGCATCACTTGACGATTATCTATGATTTGAATAAACACTATATTTTGCGCAAAGCCCTGTTATATGATAATCCAAATCGATGTGCCTCATCTCTTACATGCTGCAAAATTTTTAATGCGTTACTTTCTTTGGGAAGTATTATAGATTTTTTTAAATTAGGTAAAAAGATTTCTTCATTTTCCTTTGCTAGTGATATGCATGGAATGTCTACACCGACGCCTTTTAATGCATTTGATGCAGCTTTTAGATGTCCTTTGCCTCCATCTATTACTACTAAATTTGGCATTTCAATTTTTTCGATTCTATTCCTAAGATACCGTCGTTTAATTATTTCATTTATCATCGCGTAATCATTTCTTCCCACAACCGTTTTAATCCTAAATTTTCGGTAGCCTGATTTAGTTGGCTTTCCATCTAAAAACTGGGACATGGCGCCAACTGCATATGATTCTCCATGATTTGAAATGTCAAAACACTCTATGACGTTAGGGATTTCTTGAAGATCAAGAACCTCTTGAAGCTCAACTAGTGCCGGATCTGCGCCTTTTGAATGATATAATGCAATATTTCGCATTATGAGATCTATCATCTCTTTTCGTTTACCGCCTGCAGGGATAATGATGCTGACTTTGAAGCCAGCTGTTCTGGAAAAGATGTCCTCTAAGATATCTTTTTTGCTAGGAATTTCATTTGTAACAATGAATTTTGGAATAGGGTTTGTACTGTAATATTGAGAAAGAAAACTTGAAAACGAATTATCTCCAACAAGATCAAACGAAAATCTATTTCTGTCTCTGATTACTCCATTTGTCTGTCTTAAACTCATGACAAATGCTTCATGCCCTTTAATTTTTATTCCAAAATATTCTTCATCGTAATTTCTCATAACTTCCATTTTTTGTTTTGTTTGAAGATTTTGTAACCTTTGCAACGTATCATGAATTTCTTTAGCTTTCTCGTATTGTCGCGTTTGTGATGCATCACTCATCTCAATTTCAAGTTTTTCATAAAAATCTGTAAAGTTTCTCTTTCCTTTAAGAATTGATTCAAGCTCTTCAATATGTTTGCTATATTTTTGTCGTGCATTAACAAATTCACATGGAGCTTCGCAATTTCCTATGTGATATTCTAAGCATGCTTCTTTTGGAAGTTTTTTACAAATTCTAATCTTGAATGTTTTTCGCAACAGTCCAATAGAGAGCATCTTTGAGCTTCCATGAGTAAATGGACCATAGATTCTACCGCCTCCGATAAATGCTCCCGTCCTTGTGCGTCTTGCTACGGTAAGACGTGGATAGGTATCATTTGTTATTTTTAGGTAGGTATATCGTTGCTGATCTTTGAGTTCTATATTATAAACTGGTCTGTATCTTTTAATCATATTCGCTTCTAATAAGAACGCCTCACTTTCATTATCTGTTAAAATGAATTCGATATCATGAATTTTTTGAACAAGCTTTTGTGTTTTATAGTTCTGGTTTTTTGTAAAATATGATCTTACACGATTTCTAAGATTTTTTGCTTTTCCTATGTAGATGATTTTTTCTTCCTTATCTTTCATTAAATAAATCCCAGAATGTGTTGGAATAGTTTTTGTTGAAAGATCAAACTGACCTGTTGCTTTTAGGGTTGGTTTTTTAACCATGGTTCTTTATAATAATGATATCAAAATAAGTGTTAAATCTAGGTAACTGACAGATTTTTTATTTATGATTTAATCCTAAATTATATTTTTGTACTGTGAAAATTTAAATCAGTTCTTAGAAACGATTGAACGGGGAGCCACAGAGAGATTAAGAATTTTTTTGAGATACTGACCTGTATAACTTTGTGGATTCTGAGATACTTGTTCTGGCGTACCGCAAGCGATAAGGTGACCTCCCTTGTCACCGCCTTCGGGACCCAAATCTATTATCCAATCGGAATTTTTTATTACATCCATGTTGTGTTCTATTATGATTACAGTATTTCCAAGATTCACCAATCTGTTTAGAACGTCAAGTAATTTTTGTACATCTGCAAAATGTAATCCAGTTGTTGGCTCATCTAGGACGTAGACTGTTTTTCCAGTGTCTCTTTTTGAAAGCTCTGCTGCAAGTTTTACTCTCTGAGCCTCTCCACCAGACAGAGTAGTTGCAGCCTGTCCTAGTTTGATATATCCCAAACCTACATCTGCAATAGTTTGCAGCTTTCTTTTAATTGCGGGTATTTTTGTAAAGAACTCAAGAGCTTCATCTACTGTCATAGAAAGAATATCTGAGATGTTTTTTCCCTTGTAGAGAACTGAAAGTGTTTCTGAATTGTAACGCTTTCCTTTACATTCATCACACATGACATATACATCTGATAAAAACTGCATTTCTATTTTCTTTACCCCATCTCCTTCACATGCGAAACACCTGCCATCGGCTACATTAAAGGAGAATTGGCCGGGTGTATATCCTCGTTCTTTTGATGTTTCAGTATTTGAATAGAGTTCACGAATCGGAGTAAACGCACCAATGTAAGTTGCAGGATTTGATCTTGGTGTTCTGCCAATTGGAGATTGGTCTATGCCGATTATTTTATCGATGTAGTCTTTTCCAAGTATGGCTTTATGTTTTCCTGGTCTTTCTGTAGAAGAATAAAAGTGAGATGCAAGTGCATTGTATAAAATGTCATTTAAAAGAGTAGATTTTCCGGACCCAGAAACTCCCGTGACTGTTATCATCATTCCTAAAGGAAATTCCACATCGATATGTTTTAGATTATTTTCTGATGCTCCTTTAACAATTAATTTTCCTTTTTGTTGACGTGTTTTTTTTACAAGCTTTATAGCATCATGATTTTTTAAATAATTTCCAGTAATCGATTTCTGATCATCTAAAATCTTGTCTATCCTTCCTTCAAAAACAACACTTCCTCCATGGATTCCAGCCCCGGGCCCAAGATCTATTATCCAATCAGAACTTCGTATTACTTCTTCATCATGTTCTACTACAAGTATGGTGTTTCCAAGATCACGTAGTTTGGTTAGTGTTTTTATGAGCTTTGCATTATCCCTTTGATGCAAGCCAATAGTTGGCTCATCAAGAACATAAAGCACACCGGTAAGGTTGGAGCCTATCTGCGTAGCAAGCCTAATTCTTTGTGATTCACCTCCAGACAGTGTTGCACTAACTCTGTTTAGTGTAAGATAGTTTAAACCGACATTTTTCAAAAATTCTAATCTAGAGATGATTTCTTTTAGAACTGATTTGGCAATGTATTTTTCAGTTTCTGTTAATTTTAGATTCTGGAAAGAATCATAACATGCATCAATTGAAAGATCACATACATCCATTATTGACATGGAATTGATTTTGACAGCTAATGCTTCATCTTTGAGCTTTCTTCCCTTACATGAGCCACATGGTGTTTCACGCATGAATTTACTAATCTCTTCTCTTTTAGATTCAGAATCTGTTTCAACAAAATTCCTTTGAAGATTAGGTATGACTCCACTGAAGGTATTGGCATATTGCCACTTTGAATCAGTTGTTTGTGATTCGTAGGAAAATCGTACTACTTCATCAGTCCCATACAAAATGACCTGCATCTGCCTTGGTGTCATCTTATTCATTGGCGTCATAAGATCAAACCCAAATTTCTTGCCAACATCCCTAAGCGTTTGCCTTCTAAAAGAAGAAAATCTACCTGACCATGGAACAATCGCGCCATCAAGAATGGATTTGGATTTATCTGGAATTAGTAAATCCGGATCAAACTCCATTTTGACGCCAAGTCCATGACACGTTTTACATGCACCAAATGGAGAGTTGAACGAAAACGTCCTAGGTTCTAAATCTCCTATAGAAATTCCGCAGTGTGGGCAAGCATTATTTTGTGAAAACATCTGTTCTTCATTTCCTGCAATCAAAACCGTTCCTTTTGTTGCCTTTAATGCATTTTGTACAGATTCAAATAATCTACTCTTTTCTTCCTTTGATGCCTTTATTCTGTCTACAACTATCTCTATGTTATGCCATTTCTGTTTATCAAGTACTGGAATCTCTCCATTAAGTTCAATCATTTCATTATCTATTCTAATTCTAGAATATCCTGATTTTTTTACCTGTTCAAAGAGCTTTTCATAAGTTCCTTTTTTTCTTCTCACAAGTGGTGCAAGTATCAGAATGTTTTTGCCTTCAGAATCTTTTAAGATTGATTCACAAATCGTTTCAGCTGATTGATTGGTTATACGTCGACCACATTTCGTACAATGAGGAATTCCTATTCTTGCATAAAGAAGTCTCAGATAATCATAGATTTCTGTTATTGTTCCAACGGTAGAACGTGGATTTTTACTTGTTGTTTTTTGCTGTATTGAAATTGCCGGTGATAGTCCATCAATTGAATCAAGATCTGGTTTATCCATCATTTCTAAAAATTGCCGTGCATAGGCAGACAGCGATTCTACATATCTTCTTTGACCTTCAGCATAGATGGTATCAAACGCAAGTGTGGATTTGCCAGAACCAGAAAGTCCAGTAATTACCACAAGTTTGTTCTTTGGTATGTCTAGGTTGATATTTTTTAAATTGTGTTCCCTTGCGCCACGAATTACCAATTTATCATTCATTTCTTTATCATCTTCTGAACTTGAACAAGTTTCTCCCGATACTCTATGGCACGCTCAAAATCAAGATCTTCTGCAAATCTTTTCATCATTGTTTCTGTTTCAATTGCATATTTTATTAAATCGTGTTTTGACATATGTTTTATTTCTTCTAGTTTTACAGTCATTTGCGGTATTGCTTTTACAATTGTACTTGGTATGATTCCCTTTTTTTTATTGTAGGCTATTTGTTTTCTTCTTCTTCTATTAGTTTCTTCAATTGCAAGCCTCATTGATTTTGTTGCCGAATCTGCATACATTATCACAGTGCCATCTGTGTTTCTTGCAGCTCTGCCAAAGCTCTGGATAAGACTGGTTGTGTTTCTAAGGAATCCTTCCTTGTCTGCATCAAGTATGGCAACCAGAGAAACTTCAGGTATATCAAGTCCCTCTCTGAGCAAATTTATGCCTACGAGGACGTGGAACTCGCCTAGGCGTAACTGTCTGATCAATTCCGTTCTTTGCAGATTCTCAATCTCAGAATGCAAGTATCTCACCTTTACTTGTTTTTTTGATAGGTATTCTGCAAGATCTTCTGCCATACGTTTGGTAAGAGTAGTGACAAGAACTCGTTGGTCCTTTGCTACTCTTTTTTTGATTTCTGATACCAAATTATCCATCTGGTTTTTACTACTTCTTGTTTCCACTTGAGGGTCAACAAGTCCTGTGGGGCGAATTAATTGCTCAACTGTTTGAAAACTTTTTTCATGTTCATAATCACTTGGGGTTGCAGATACAAAGATTGCATTTTTTATGTATTTTTCAAACTCTTCAAATTTTAATGGCCTGTTATCAAAAGCACTTGGAAGTCTAAACCCATAATCTATCAAGGCTTTTTTACGTGAATAATCTCCTTTGTACATTCCATGTAGCTGTGGTAAAGTAACATGTGATTCATCTATTACAAGTAAGAAATCATTTCCAAAAAAATCAAGTAAGCAAAATGCTTGTTCCCCCGGGTTTCTTCCATCAAAATGCCTTGAGTAATTTTCAATACCAGAACAATATCCTAGTTCATCAATCATTTCAAGATCAAAGTTTGTTCGCATCTCAAGACGCTGTTTTTCTAACTCTCTAAGCTCAGGTAGTCTCTGCCTGAGTTCATCTTTAATTGAATTTAATGCAGTCTTTCTTGCATCATCTGCAACAAGATAGTGTTTTGCAGGAAAAATCATTATCTTTTGAATTGATTTTTTTTCCTTTAATGAAACTGGATCGTGTATTGATATTTTTTCTACTTCATTGCCAAATATGGATACTCGTATTATGTCATCTGAATATGCAGGAATGATGTCCAGTGTATCACCTTTAATTCTAAATCTTCCAGAGACAAGTTCTGTGTCGTTTCTCTCATATCTTGCATTAACAAGTTTTTTAATTAAACTAGAGCGATTCATACCCACACCTTTTTCAATTGTAATTGACATGGATTCCCAATCACGTGGAGATCCAAGTGAATAGATGCACGAGACAGTTGCAACTATCACAGTTGGTTCACCCGAAAGAAGCATCGCAGTAGCCTCTAGACGCAACCTTTCGATTTTTTCATTTATCTGTGTGTCTTTTTCTATGTAAGTGTCTGTTTGAGGGATGTAACTTTCTGGTTGGTAATAATCATAATAGCTAACAAAATATCCCACATTATTTTTTGGGAAAAATTGTTTTAGTTCAGAATAAAGCTGTGCAGCCAGAGTCTTATTGTGAGATATGACTAGGGTGTTTTTTCCAGTTCTTTGTATGACATTTGCTACAGTGAATGTTTTTCCACTTCCTGTAACACCAAGCAACGTTTGAATTTTCTTCTTTCCGACTCCTTCAACTAGCAGATCTATTGCCTGAGGCTGGTCACCTGTAGGCTGAAATTCTGAGGATATCTCAAAGATTGGATTTTCTAACACATCAAAAATTGTTAAAAACGAAATTTAAAGCAATGGTAATTTTATCATGTCTACCAGAGAGGTTCTTCTGACATCTCTAGGCCATTTTCTGTCTGTTTTATCCCCATTATCTCAAGTGTATTTTTGGCAGTAGGTGTATTCCGATCTAAGATTTTTTGAGCAAGGTCAAGCCGCGTTTTTCGATCCAAATGTTGACCTATTTTGTATTTACCACGAATTGTCAAAGGAATGACTTTGATTATGGCAACTTCATCTACCACTTTCATATTGGGTCTAATGTTTTCATATCCTCCCTCTGGTTGGTATTTTTTCATAAGAGCATTGAGGGCAAGTGTTTTTTCATTAGTATCTGAAACTAGAGAAGAGGTTCCCTTAATCACGACGCTAATGTATAGAGTGTCTGCCTGTGAGGCGTCTAGAGGATCTGTAAAATATGATGGGAGAAATTCTAAGCTTTTATCGACCTCAAATCCGACCTTTTTATCTCTTTTAATATTTTCAATTTTTTCACCTTTAGTATGAGAATGCATGTAAATTGCATCATTTGTGTAGACAAAATTCATAGGAATTATCTGCGGATAGCCGTCCTTATCAATACTGCATATCCTGCCGGTTTCTTGTTCATTTAAAAATTTAATGATTTTTTCCTTTGATTTGATCTCTAACCTGCCAAGAAGCTGCATACAATTTGATTAACTATGTTTTGATATTTCTGTATATAGTTTTAATAGATAAATTAGGGTGAGTATTTACACTATAGCATGAAAGTCATGGATCAACTTATTAATTTTAAGGGGTTTCTGCTTGCGGGCAGTGCAGTGGTAGCCTTCTCGCATTTTGTGTATACCTTGTTTGGTTATACTATTCCTGAAATAGTTATACAATTTTTCAAGGAATTTGGGGCAGTGATAGTAATGATGGCTGTATTTGTCTTTGCAGTGACGTGGCTTCTAAAGGCAAAACCATACAAGAGACCACAAAACTATTCAGTGGTTGTATATGATGTGTATGGTACTGAATCTAAAATAGATGGACTAAGAACTGATTTTAAAACACATGATGTAGCCTGGAGTTTTATGAAGCAATACAAAAAATCCTATCCACTGTACAATTTTGCGATGGTATCAGATCTACCAAATTCCGATAAAATGACTATTTTCAAATACCTTTAAATTAATTTTAACAAAAAACCACTTGTTACGCATCGGATGTAGAACGTAGAAACTATTTTGATTTAAATCATCTCTGATTGTGCTAAACCACCTCATTTTCTTTTTTGTTTTTTCTTGTTTTTTATGTGCCATACAAATATTAAAAATCCAATAACCGAAGACACGATTGTTCCTACTCCCACAACTGGTGCAATGAAAAAGTTTCCGACCCAGATCCCTTCGGAACCACCTATTTCTAAAATCCCCCTTTGTCTTGCAAACACTTTCACAGAATCATCTACAGTGTATTCTTTTCCTGTCTCGTCAAAGTATGAAGTAGATATTTTTACCGTAATATCTGTTGGAATAGTTAGATCCTTTGGTGTTTGTAACACAAATTCAAAATTTTCTGTCTTCCCGGCATTTAGATTTGTAAGAGAATAGATCTTTTTACCATCTAGCACTATCTGGTTCGAATCCGCCGTTATCTTGATATCTTGCGCATTGTATCCTTGATTCTTTATAGTTCCTTTGACAAAGAAGGGTTCACCTGCAAATACTGAATCCTGTGAATCAAAATCGAGTAAAAGTATGGGTTTTGATTGGACATTAAACTCGATTGCTTTTGTGAGTGCACTTTTTACTGGTTTTTCATCAAAAAAACCTTTGATGAAATATTCTACTGAAACATTTGCAAGAAATTTTCCATCTGGTGACTCGGGCTTTATTTTGATGTTAAAGTTGTTTCCAAGGGTAGAATCCTTTGGAATACTAGGTATATTGAATTGATTCTGTAAAATTTCTATCTCTGGTGATGATATACTGACAGTAATATTTGACATCTGATCTGCCTTTGTTTTTACTACTGAAGAAAGGACAAATTCGTTTTCTTGTTTGACTACATCGGGATAATTTACTGTGACCTCTATGTTGGCATCAGATATTATATTCTCCATACCATATGCAGGAAGAAGAAAAATAGATATAATGAAAACTAGAATAACGCTATTCACAGATGTAGGTTCAAATCCTAACTTATAATATTGTTTGAATTATTTTTTGGGGTTGTACTTGTCTCTAAAGTATGGCAAAACAGTTGAACCAAACTTGTCTATTGCACCAAAGTAGCCAGATCCCCAAAATCTGATAATAAAGTGATTTACACCTGCTTTCAGAAAATTCTCAAATACAGGAATAATGTCATCTGGGGTTCCAAGTGCAATCGATGAACGGGCTACTTTGTCAGGTATTGTTTGAGCAGCTTCTCGCATCTTTACAATCCATTCTTGGTTTGACATCGAATACTCTGTGAAATATTTCTTAAAATCAAAACCTGCAATGTCTTGTATGCCGTGAACTTTGAGAATTTCTGGTTTGAAAAGACTGACTTTCACTGCATTTTTCATTTTTGCCCATGCTTCTTCCGCATCATCCGCAAAATACACATCAATGTCAACTGCAAACTGGAAATCTTTATCATCTCTACCGTTTTCTTTCATTCCATCTTTTATCGTTTTAGCGTGAACTGCATAAAGATCAGGAGTATATCCGATTGGAATCCATCCATCGCCATATTTTCCACATAATCCTAATGTTCTTGGTGCTCCTGCTGCCATGTAAATTGGGGGATGCGGTTTTCTGACACTTTTTGCTTGAAGACAAGCTTCTTCCAATTGATAAAACTCTCCTTTGAAGTTGACTCTATGTTCAGGCGATGAATCAAAAAGTAATTTGATAACTTGGAGTTGTTCTTCAAATCTTCCAACAGGCTTGTCCCATTGAATCTTAAACTCCGAAAGATTTTGCGCTTCTCCTGCGCCTATTCCAAGTGTTCCTCTTCCACGTGAAACTCTATCCAAAGTAATTGCAGCTAAAGCAATATTTGATGGATGTCGTCTGACAGCATCCGTGACACAAGTTCCAAGTTCTACGTTATTTGTAATAGATGCAATAGCTGAAAGCATTACCCATGGGTCATTTACAATTGCATGATTCCATTGGGGAACGTTTGTGTGGTCCATATACCAAATAGAGTTATACCCCATTCTGTCAGCCAATACACATGCTGTAAGAATCTGATCCTCAGTTAATCCCAGTCGTGCAACATTCAAACCTTGTTGAATTCCAAACTTGATCATTTTCCAATAATCCTATAATATCATGATGATTTGTACGAAGTATTTAAGTTTAGTAAATTGCCAAAAAGTTAGAAATTACTATTTAATTGAAATCTGATTAGCATGAAACTACAGTATGCCTTCTTGGATGTCCTTTAATAATTGAACTACATCTTCTTTAGTGACCGGGATTGGATTAGGATCAAGGTGTCCCTTATCAGTCATTACTACATCGGCAGCTTGATCAAAAGGTGCCTTTAGGTTAAGCCTGTCAAACTTTAGTTTTTCAACTACTTCTTTGAATTTCTCATAAAACATTGATTTGTTGAATCTGTGGGCAACTGTAGTGCATGAAGAAAGTGAATAGCCATGAGGCACTCCTTCATTAGAATACACATATGAAAGAGCATGACCCAATGTAGTTGACGCATTCCCAAACCCGATTCCAGAAAGCATTGAACCATATGGATAATTCTCGGGTTTGTTATTTATTATCGCATCATACAATACATCAAAGGCAGCTTTGCACATTGTCTTTGTAAACTCATTTCCTCTTTTACTGTCGTATCCTTCTGTTGCCTGTGCACATGCATCACACACGGAGTTTTTGATAATCGCATCAGGTGTACCTTCTAAAAAATATGAATCTACTACAGCCATATCTGCAAGGAATTTCTCATCTTGTAAAAGCTTCTTTTTTCCATCGAATTTTAGTACGCAATAAGTAGTCATTTCACTACCTGTTCCAAAGGTTGTAGGGATGAGTATTTTTGGAATCTTTAGTTCTGATGATGCATATTTGGCTACATCTTGTGAGCTACCGCCCCCAAGACCAATTATTGCAGACAAATTCTTTGATTTATAATCTGAAATTACTTTTTGTACAGTCTCTATGGAAGGTTCTGGTTCTACCTTGTCAAAGAGAACGTAATCTTTGACGCCCATTTTTGCAATCCATTTTGACGATACCTCTGGAGGCGCAGTCGTTACAATAAGAGCATTTTTTGGATATTCAGCTTCGGAAAGTGCGTTTTTCCCAAATTTAATTATCTTTGGAATTCTTATTGTATTCATGCTAGCAAGTAGATTTGTGATTATTATTATACCTTACAGAATATGAGAAACTTCTTGAAGTGTTTGATAGATGATAATTAAGAATTTTAGAGAACTTGCTACAAATAATGATAACCGGATAGCACTCAAAATATTAGAATCTGGTCTGCTGGCAGGATTGCCTAAAAACTTTATTCGAAAATTTGTAGGTAAAAACCAGATTTCCATAGGTAAATGTGTAAAGTTGTTGTCAAAATTTGACCAGGTCTTTATCGTGGCGTTTGGAAAGGCTGCTGATTCTATGACTAGTGAAGTAAATTCATTGACAAAAATAAGTGGAGGGATTGTTGTAATACCAAAAGGATATGGTTCTGTATTAAAAACAAAAAAATTTGAAATCATCCACGCTGGTCATCCAATCCCAAACACAAAAAGTGTTCTGGCAGCCAAAAAAATCATCAAATTTCTTCATCAGAGAAAAAAGAACAATCTCATTATCTTTCTAATTTCGGGCGGTGGTTCATCTCTTGTGTCATTTCCTGATGGAATAACACTTGATGAAAAGCGAGCTGTCACTGACATGCTTATCAAATGTGGAGCAGGCATTAAGGAGATTAACTGTATAAGAAAACATCTCTCAAAAATTAAAGGAGGAAGACTCTTGGAGCATCTCAAATGTGATGCCATTTCACTTGTAATCTCTGATGTCATAGATGATGATATGGCAACTGTTGCATCGGGAACCACACATTTTGATAAAACTACATTTTCAGACGCAAAAAAAATCTTGAAAAAATACAATTTATTACAATCTGTGCCTTCTAATGTTTTGAAAAGAATACAGTTTGGTATTGAAAAGAAAATTCCAGAAACACCTAAACAACAAAAAATAAAAAATCAGATTATTGCTACAAATAAAACTTGTTTAAACTCAATGAAAAAATTTTCTGCAAGTTTTGGTTTTACAAATAAAATGATTTATCCAATTTCTGGTGATGTTAAACATGTGGCAAAAATTCTTGCAAAGTTTATTTCAAAAGCGAAACCCAACTCATGTATTATTTTTGGTGGAGAACCCACAGTTAAGGTAAAAGGCAACGGAAGAGGAGGCAGAAATCAAGAGCTGGTGTTATACATATTAGAAGAAATTCAAAATGATAAACACCATATCACCGTGGCTTCAATAGGAACGGACGGTAAAGATGGAAATACTGATGCATGTGGGGCAATCCTAAATAAAACGATAGATGTTGCTGACGCAAAAAATTTTCTAGCAAGAAACGATTCATATAATTTTATTAAAAAACAAAAAGGTCTGATATTCACAGGGCCGACTCATACAAACCTGATGGATATTGGTATTTTGCTAAAGAGATAATGCGCTTATGGCAATGTTTTGTTCAGGTTTAATTAGTTCGTATTTTATCACTAGTTTTCGCTGATCTATTAGTTGCTTTATGAACTTAGTTCTTGTCTTAATAAAAGAATCTGAATTCGCTGTATTATTAGATAGATGTTCATACATGGATTTTGAATCAAGCATGATTTTTACAAAATCGCCATTTTTTATTATGAATCGCCCAATACTCCAAAACAATCCTACATGCAGGGCGATGTATTTTGATTGTTCTATCGATACTATGTCTAGATAATTCTCAGCATGATCTCTGTATTGCTCAACACTAGTTTTCTCATTTTGAATAACCCATGAGATCCGTTTTTGATTCCCATCAAAGAAATAGACATGTTCCATATGTCAACCAAAAACGTGTTGATAGTCTATATATTTTGAATACAGAGCTGAATAACCAAAATAGAAATTTGGTACTGATGTTAGAGCCTCACACTTTCTTTACTAATATGGTAGACGAGCTAGTGGAGTTTTCTGAATATGATCCGGAGCTTGCTGATGGTTTAAAATGGATAGATGGCGAAGCTCAAAAGCGTGGTATCACATTCTATGAGATGGTGTTTTTCGTTCTTCACAAATATGATGTTAATATTAAAGCCAAAGAATGGTTAGAGACACGAAACTAGTGTAATCTTTTTTCTAGAGGGACATACTCACAGCCTGACGGACCGCAATATTTGCCAACATAAACTGCCTTTGGTCTATACAGCATAGGTTTTGGTGCTGCCTCTGCAAATTTTTCTTCTATGATATGTGAGGTCCATCCTGCTACTCTGGATATTGCAAAAATGGGGGTGTTAAGATCTGGTGGTATTTTTAGCATATGATAAGTAGATGCACTATAAAGATCAACATTTGGAAAGATATCTGATCCCTTTACTTTTTTCATTTCTTCTGCTGTGACGTCTTCAATTTTTTTTGTGATCTTAAACCATGGTTCGCCTGTTTTTTCTGATAAACGTCTTGATAATTCTCTTAAAACCTCAGCACGTGGATCAAACGTCTTATAAACAGCATGGCCCATTCCCATAATTTTTTTTCCTTGGGAGAGTTTTTCTTTTATCCATGGTTCTACTCTTTCTTCTGTTTGTATGTTTAAAAGCATCTGCATCACTTGATAATTTGCTCCCCCGTGTAATTCTCCACTTAAAGCTCCAATGGCAGCACTTACGGCAGCGTACATGTGTGCCCTGGTGGAAACAACTTCTCTTGCAGCAAAAGTTGAAGCATTAAAGCTATGCTCTGCATGTAAAATTAAACAAATATCAAAAATTCTTGCAATTTCATCATCTGGTTCATTTCCGGTGAGCATATATAGAAAATTTCCCGCATGATTTAGTTTTTTTGAAGGTCGCACTAATTCCTTCTCATTACGGATTCTGTCCCAATAGGCTACAATAATTGGAATTTTTGCAATAAGTTGGATTGCTCGGTTATAATTTGTCTCACGATCATCTGCTCTTTTTGTATCAAATAACGCAAGTGCAGAAACGGTAGACTGGAGAACATCCATGGGATTTGAGTTTTTAGGCAGATTTCTGAGGTTTTTCTCAACTCCCTCAGGGATCTCACGAGCTGCTACGAGATTACTGAAAAAATCATCCAGCATGTCTTGTGTTGGAAGATCATCATTGAGTAGCATGCATGCAGTCTCTTCAAAAGTAGATTTTTTAACCAAATCCAAAACATCATATCCTCGATAGATCAATTTGCCGTTTATACCGTCAATTGCCGAAATCTTGGTATCAGCGACTTCTATGTTACGAAGACCTATATTTTTTGTCTCCACTAGGTTAACTTCAAAA
Organism: Nitrosotalea sp.; assembly: GCA_023251295.1. Classification (GTDB taxonomy): domain Archaea; phylum Thermoproteota; class Nitrososphaeria; order Nitrososphaerales; family Nitrosopumilaceae; genus UBA8516. The sequence goes on from JAHEYZ010000015.1 coordinate 15,253, forward strand.
ACTGCATATTAAAGTCATACGAAAAAATTGTCTAGACTCAAATCAAAAAAATAATTAAAAAATTAAGTAATTTGTCTAATATGACAACTTTGATCCATATAGGACAATTTTTTAAATTATACAAAAATGACAGAATTAGAACGAGATTTTATCAAACTTGTAGATGAGTTTGTAATTAACTCCACTGATGTGGATATTCTGGAAGAAATTGGTAAACTTGACATGGAAGCACGACTGTTAGGAATCTCATTTTATGATATGTATTGTGTCGTGTTACAAGACGTAGCTGGTCATCAAAATCTTGTTTCACAATTCAAAATTTATACAAAGTCAAGAAAATAACCTGAATCGTTTTTAGTTTAAATGAGGGTGGTTATGCCATTGATTATTCAATGGCACGAACAAAGATCATATGTGTGTCACATAAAGAAGATGCAGATGGTATAGGGGCAGCATCATTAATCAGACAAGCATTTGGTGGAGAAACAAAACTTGTAGACTATCCTGGATTGATGAACGAGCTTGAATTACTAAAAAATAATGATTCACTAAAGGTGCTCTATATATGCGATCTTGGTCTTAGTAATACAAATCAGGATCAATTTGTCGAATTACTTGCAGCACTTAGAAAAAAACGGGTTTCAGTAACATACATAGATCATCACGATTTAGACGAAAAAATAAAAAAGAAAATAACAGCGCTAAAAGTTAAACTGATTCATAATATCAATGAGTGTACCACCGTTCAGGTATATGATGCGTTCAAATCAAAACTAAACGATCATGGTTCATTTCTAGCTGCATGTTCTGCTATCACTGATTACATGGATGATAGACCGGTGGGTTCTAAACTTTTACAGAAATTTGATAGGCAGTTTGCTTTACTTGAAGCTACAGTTCTTACTTTTACAATTACTAGTCATCAAAAAGACAATGAATATTTGTTATATCTTGTTGATGAGTTAAGTGAATCAAAATATCCACACGATATTCCAAATTCTTTTGAATTCGCTAGAATGCAAGCAGAAAAAATTTCCGGTGTTATTCAAAAAGTAAAGGACAATATGAAGATGATGAAAAACCTGTCATACATGGAAGTTACTGACTCTGGTGCAAGCATGGTTGTAAATTTTGTTTTGGGCATGTCAGGAAAGGATGTTGGCGTATCTTACAAATTAAGAGAAGACCATGGCATATATGCTGTCTCGATTCGTGGTTCTAAAAATTGTAAGTTACATCTTGGGAAAATTGTAAATCCTCTTGCCACAGAACTTGGTGGTTCAGGTGGGGGACATGACAAGGCATGTGGAGCAGTAATACCAAAAGACAAAATTTTGGTATTTCTTAAGAAATTTAATTCAAAACTAAAATAATAAACTTGGTTTAAAGATTAATTTAATGAAATTAAATGACCGTGATTCCATAAACGTAATTTCTATTTTTTTAATGAAACAGCTAAGGTAAAAACCTAAATTAATTCAGAAAATTCATCTCATTCTAGATCACTAATAAAAACTATATTCAATTCATTGATTTTGTTTGATTTTTCAGACAAGCAATAGAAATTTAAACCATCATCAAACAAAATATTGTCTATGAAAATAGGTATGCATGTTTCAATAGCAGAGGGTCTGGATAAATCAATTGATAATGCTGTTAATATGGGATGCACAGCCCTTCAGATCTTTACGAGAAATCCTCGTGGTTGGACCTCGAAACCTCTTTTAAAAAACGATATTGTTAATTTTAAAAAAAGATTGGAATCTAGCAAGATTGACAGGCTTGCAACTGTTGCTCATATGCCATATCTGCCAAACTTTTCTTCGCCAGAGGCAGTTCCTTTTACCAGATCATTAAAGTCGTTAATTGATGAGGCAAAAAGGTGTAGCAAACTTGGGATTCCATATCTTGTAGCTCATCTTGGAAGTCACAAAGGATTAGGTGACCAAAAAGGAATAGACACAGTTGTCAAAGCATTCACAAAAGCTGCAAAGGAAACACCTTCTGATGTTATTTTTTTGCTTGAAAATAATGTGGGATTTAAACACAGTGTTGGCTCTAAGTTTGAAGAGATTGCATCTATTTTCTTTCAACTAAAACCACTAGATAGGTTTGGAATATGTTTTGATTCATGTCATGCATTTGCTGCAGGATATGACTTAAGAACAGAAAAGACTGCTTTTTCAACTCTTGAAAAATTTGATGAATCAGTTGGTCTTAAACACATCAAGTTAATTCATTTAAATGATTCAAAGGGAGAAATAGGATGCAACATAGATAGACATGAGCATTTAGGATTGGGTCATATTGGCAAGGAAGGCCTAGGTAAGATCATAAAATTTGCTAACTCGAAAAAAATTCCTATTATAATGGAGACACCAATAGATGATAGACGCGATGACGCTGGAAACATGAAAATAGCAAAAGAATTAGCTCATTAATCATTTTGTAAATATGTCGTCATGAATTGGAAAACTTAGGCGATCTCAACTATCAAATCAATTTCTACAGCAGAGTTTAGTGGAAGACTTGATACTCCAACTGCAATTCTTGCATGCTGACCTAGGTTTTCAAAAATTTCATAAAGCAAATCAGATGCACCATTAATTACTTTTGGTTGCTCCATAAATTCTGGAGGGGAATTTACAAAACCAGATAAACGAACGATTTTTGAAATTTTTTCTAGATCACCAAATTCAGATTTTAGTTGAGCAAGGGCATTAATTATACACAATCGTGCCGCTTTTTGTGCGTCTTCTATGGACAAATCTTTTGTCACTTTACCAGAATATACTATCTTGCCATCTTTAATTGGAATCTGGCCGGAAACAAAAACAAGATTTCCTGTTCTTACCACAGGTACATATGAACCAGCAGGTTTTGGAGGATTAGAGAGTGTAATTCCAAGTCTGGCTAATTTTTCTTCAATCACAAAAGTTGTTTTTGCCTCACATCCTTTAACTTTATCTTAAGAAGAACTCATTTTCATTTTTGGGAGACCGGGTTTTAATATTTGTAATTAGAATTAAAGCCAAATGCAACTTGAAGAAGCAAATGATTTGTTGAAGATGTTAGTAAACCTCAATGATAGGGCTCCATTACAATACAAATCGTCTCATCATGAAGTAGAAGCGGATCCAGTAAAATTCAAGTCTCTTGAATTACTTGAATGCCTATCTGAAATAAAGATGGGATTGGAAGTTATAAAAGCAAGTGCAACGGGACGAGTAGACAAAAAAATAATAGGACAATTTACAAGGATTGAAAAAGCCATATTAGTTATGACTGACAGAGTCCTAGAAACGGTACCTACCAATTAAATTCTTAAAATACATAGATTATCTTCATATATTATCACGAAAAATTATATGTATGTCAATATCTGAATCAAAAGGAAAACAGGCACAAAAAGATTTAGACATTGTATTATCACGACTAAATGCCCTTGAGGCATCTAATACGGACAGTGTTCAAAAATCAATTATTAGTGTTTTACGTGTACTTGCTGAAACTCAGATTCACTCTCTAAATGAACTCGAACACATCAAAAAAGGGATGGATCTACTTATGATGCAGATCTTTAAAGTAGAAAACAAAATCGATTCATCACTTTAAGCAAGTGAAATCAAGACTATTCTCATTGCCTGACAATGTTCCAATAAGGCATGAATAAAAGATTAAATTCAGGACTTCGTTGCTTTGAATCAAATGAAAGAACCTCACAATTACAGAGCGGTAGGTTGGTCTATGGTCGCAGTAGCAGGTTCGCTTGCCGCTATTGGTTTGCTTTTTTTAGCATTACATGGTGAGCCGTTCTTTTCAGATAATATTATGAATCAAAAAACCAAACAATTTGAAGAGTCAAAACAGAAAACAAATGAACTAGTAAATAGTACTGTAGAAAAACTGGTTGAACCAAAGCCAGGAATGGCTATACTATTTGTTTACCTACAGTAATTCTTCATCGATCTCTTCTATAATGTCAAGATATTGTTTACAGGTGCAGTTTGGAATTAGACATCTGCCAGCTTGTACAAGTGAAGGGCTATTTTTCAGGGTTTCATGTGCTTGGTCTGTATGATGACATCTCCTGCAATTCATGATTGAAAGAAAATCTTACTTTTATTTAACAATTGAATTACATACAAATACACAAGAAACACTTTGAATATTGTGCAAGCTAATAATCTGATCAAAGAAACTAGTCCTTATCTGTTGCAACACGCCTACAATCCAGTAAATTGGTATACGTGGAACCAAGAAGCACTAAAGAAAGCAAAGGATGAAAATAAGCCAATTTTTCTGAGCATAGGTTACAGCGCATGTCATTGGTGCCATGTTATGGCTCACGAATCATTTGAAAATGAAGACATTGCTGATATAATGAATGAGAATTTTATTAACATCAAAGTAGACAGAGAAGAAAGACCTGACATTGATGACATTTACCAGAAAGTTTGCCAATTAGTTACCGGAAGTGGTGGATGGCCGCTAAGTGTATTTCTCACCACTGATCAAAAACCATTCTATGTAGGAACATATTTTCCAGTTCTTGACAGCTATGGCAGACCAGGATTTGGTAGTTTACTGCGTCAGTTGGCACAAGCATACAAAGAAAAACCATCTGATGTCGAAGCTGCAGCAAATAATTTCATGAACGTTTTACAAAAAACAGAATCAAACATTTCAAAATCAGAGGTTAATAGATCAATACTAGATGAAGCAGCTGTTAATTTGCTTCAGATGGGTGATCCAATAAATGGAGGATTTGGAAGCGCCCCCAAGTTTCCAAATGCAGCTAATCTATCATTTATGTTAAGATATTCGAGACTTTCAGGCATTTTAAAATTCCAAGAATTTGTTTTTAAAACTTTAACAAAAATGGCTAACGGCGGAATATATGATCAACTAGGAGGAGGTTTTCATAGATATTCAACAGATTCAAGATGGCTTGTACCTCATTTTGAAAAGATGTTGTATGATAATGCCTTGTTGCCTGTGGTATATTCCGAAGCCTACCAGATAACTAAAGATCCAAAATATCTTCAAACTGTAAACCAGACACTTCATTTTGTATTGCGTGAGATGACATCTCAAGAAGGTGGATTCTACTCTGCACAAGATGCTGACTCGGAAGGCGAAGAAGGGAAGTATTACGTTTGGAAAAAAAGTCATATCGTTGACATCCTAGAAAAGGATGCAGACATTTTTTGTTTTTATTATGATGTTACTGATGGGGGAAATTTTGAGGGACAAAATATACTAAACAACAACGTTAGGACATCCACGGTAGCATTTCAATTTGGGAAGACAGATGATGAAGTAAATGATGTTATCCAACGCTCTTTAGGAAAACTTTTCACTGAACGATTAAAGAGACTCGCACCAGGAAAAGATGAAAAAATTCTTACTAGCTGGAATGGCTTGATGATATCTGCTTTTGCAAAAGGATATAGAATAAGTGGTAATGAATTATTTTTGCAAGCTGCTAAAAACTGCATTAAATTCATCGAAGAAAAACTAACAATAAAAGGAAATCTTTTGCGAACATACAAAGATGGACAAGCAAAACTAAACGCCTATCTTGATGATTATGCGTATTTTGTAAATTCACTCTTGGATGTTTTTGAAGCAGATCCTTCTATTAAATATCTTGAATTGGCGTTACAACATGCAAATTATCTAATAGAGCATTTTTGGGATCCAAAGGAAGGTAATTTCTTTTTTACCGCTGATGATCATGAAGAACTAATTATTCGTACAAAAAACATCTATGACCTTTCATTACCTTCAGGCAATTCTGTGGCAGCTCATGTCTTTCTGAAGTTATATCATCTCACACAAGACAAAAAATTTCTTGAGATTTCTACAAAGATAATGGAGTCATTGTCTATGATGGCTGCTGAAAATCCCTTTGGTTTTGGGCAACTCCTTAATACAATATACCAATACGTTCAAAAACCAACTGAAATTACAATTCTAAACACAAGCGATAGGGAAATTTATGATGGACTAACAAAGAAATTTGTTCCTGAATCAATACTTGTAACCATTTCAAAAGAAGAATATGTTGATGAATTATTAAGATACCCGTATTTTTTAGGAAAAGGATTTGATAAAAATAAAACAACAGTATACGTTTGTAAAAACTTTACATGTTCATTACCCATGCATTCTATGTCGGAAATTGAAAAATTACTTTAAGCAATCTTTTTCATATTGATTTCTAATTTCTCTCCAACTCTGGGGCTGCCCAATATTTCATATCTTCGTTTTGGCATGGTTATTGTTATTGTAGTCTTGTCATAGCTTTTTACTGCAATAGTTGGCTGTGATTGCATTATTGCCTCAATTAGTGGCAGTACCTGTTCTTTTAACTCTGGATCTATTTTTTTGTTTATTGCGTCAAGCATTAACTGCTTTTGTGAAATTGGTTCAAGTTGAATGTCTTCAACAAGTGAAACCTGTATAGTCTGACCATTGTCTATTATTTGTTGTATTTTATACTGGATAATTTCTGACATTATTTTTCCTTGATGTGGTCAGAATTTATCTCTAGCGTATTATGCTTTTGCAGTAAGTATTGCTTTTCTTATATCTGAAGCTCTTTGTTTGACTATCTCGTTGAACTCTTGTGTTTCTTCTAGACTTGGATTCTGTCGTTGATTTTTATAAGTTTGTAAAAACCCGGAATATACACAACCAATGATAATCCCAAGAGTTGTAGCAGTGATGTCATCTGCTTCACTTGTATATATTTGGGCAATCTGCCTGTACGAAGACGCTTCACTTATGTAATAATTAATGAGATTTCCGATAAAATCAATAATTGATGGGTGCAGTGCCAACGAGATTGAGTTTGTTACTATTCCTTATAATGGTTGATTTTAGAGAATTTGATAATATAATGTTGACCTAGTTTCTTTTTAGACAGATCACAAATTTGGTGTCATGCCAATAGAAATCAACCGAATAAATAAATCATGTCCGGAATGCAAAAATTCTACTCTCTTTAATACGGGGAAGGACTATTTTTGTGGCAAATGTCTTGTTACGCTGCCAAAGATGTCTTAAAATTATTAACTGATTAATATGATTGTATTCTATGAAGTGGAAACTAGAGCGTGAAGAAGGTTATTTCAAGATATATGATGAAAATAAAAACATCGCTGGGTACTTTGATCCAGACTACGGTGAAATATTTCCTGAACATAAGATAAATGAAATAATTGAAGAGATGCATAAAACACATGAAAAAATTCTAGGTGGTTATCTGATGGTGCCTATGATAAAATTTAATGTGTTTAATGAACAAGAAATAGGACTAGATTATTTACAAAGACGCGTCGATGAGGTGAAAGAGCGTGTTGCAAAATGGAAATTTTTTATTTTAAATCAAAAAAACCCTGATCATAAAATTCATGTTTCGCATACCGATGCAGACATGTTAAGTATTGCTTTTCCAATCAATTTTGAAACTCCGGTACAATTAGAGAAAAAACTTTTACTTGCTAAACTTGAAATCACTCTGAATTCTTTACACGAAAATGGGCTTTTGTAAATTCTTTGGTCTTTTTGTAAGAATGACGTAAGCTAGAACTGACAATGAAAGAATAAGTCCAGAACCAAGTGGAAATTCTGGAACAGCGGTATATTCTTCTGATTCTGCGGTGAGAGAATAGTCTACGGCTTTTTGTGACTGAGATTTGTCATGTACTGATACCAGAAATGGTCTAATTCCTCCTGCTTTGAGATAATCTGGCTCTGAGTAGGATTTGCTTATGGCTACCACTTTGCCATCTTTGTCATATAGAGTTGCTACGATGACTATGGTGTTTGCAGTTTTATGAACATGGTTTGTTATGGTACCGCTAATAATAAAATTATCAAGAATATCACGTTTGGCCCCTGATGATAGTATCTCAAGTGACTCTGTTTTAGGATCAGCTGGTTTGTATTGTATATTGAGTGAATATCGATAGATCTGAGGAATCATTTTGTTGGTTAAGATTAAATCAAACGGTCCTTTTTTTCCCGGCATTATTGTTTTTAAAATGGAATCAGTGTTTACAGTATCAATGATTTTGTCATGAGTATCATAAAATGTGGCAGTGATAACTATTTGGTTCAAGGGAACTAGAGTATCATTTTCAATCTCACCAACAATGTGTAATATTCCTTCATTGACGTATTGCTGATCATTTACAATGGAAACTTGAGCCCATGCACTAGAAATTACGAGTGACAGTGAAACTAAACTCACAATAAGGAGCTTTATCAAACAATTTTTTCTATGATTCCTAATTTATTAACTATGGGGTATAGCCTCTTTTTGCGGTGTTATATGAAGCCAGTGCACTAGTTTCATATTCAAACGATTGCTGCATAATCTCATCCGATCTTAACTTTGTGGAGTTGTCACCTGTTTCTATCCATCTTTTTAATAGTTTATCACTTTCTAACTGGGTTTGTGTTGAGCGTTTGAATAGCTCCACTGCTGAGGTAAAAGCTTGTGGTGGTGTTAGTTTATCGTATCTTTGAATTGTTTTTTCTAATTCTGTGAGGTAATTTTGGGATATTTCCAGGATTTCTTGTTTTGTTAATCCCCCTTCTTTCCAAATTGTAAATTTTGAATCATAATCTGATGTTAGTTTCTCCAGATCTGATTGTATTTGTTCAAGACTAGTGCCAAACCTTTGACCAGAGATTTTTGCTTGGTCAATATAGTAACTGACTCCAATCACTAGTCCAATTATTACTATTCCTATTGCAACGACAATGTACAATCCTTTCTTACTTGGCTTGACAGGTTTTTTCTTCACATTACGATTTTTTTTATATCTGAAATAAATCTATTCAATATCTAGTCAATATAGGTTCCACTGGCATCTGCTTTTAACTCGATTATCATAACACTGCCGCTGATAAAAGACTCATTTCTAACCGTGCGAACTCGCCCAACCTCTAGGTGATATGGCCAAATGTCTACTACAACGGTGCCTACTTGGACATTTTCTGGAGCATCAGTCATTTTGATGTCTTCTTTTTTTATTCCATGATCTACTAGTTTTTTTATACAATGATTAAGCAATGGCTCTGGTAATCCGTGGTTTATTGCCCAAACAGTTCCCGAGTATTCTATGTTTGCCAATTCCAGTTTGATTTCATTTCTTCTATAA
>JAHEYZ010000016.1:0-4878 GCA_023251295.1 Nitrosotalea sp.
CCACCACTTTGCAATATCAGAAAGATATCCAGAATAGCTATTCATCCAATTGATTGATGGATAGTGTCTAGAATATGCAAGTCTTGCATCAAGTGCCCAGAAAGTCTTGATGAATCTAATTGTATGAGTTGTTACTGGTTCTGTAAAGTCACCACCAGATGGGGATACAGCACCAACTAGCGTTACAGATCCTTCTCTTTCTGGACTGCCAAGAGCACCTACACGTCCTGCTCTTTCATAAAATTCTGCTAATCTTGATGCAAGGTATGACGGATATCCTTCTTCTGCTGGCATTTCTTCAAGTCTTCCACTCATTTCACGCAAAGCTTCTGCCCATCTGCTTGTAGAATCTGCAACAAGTACGACATGTTTTCCCATGTCTCTGTAATATTCAGCTATTGTAACTCCAGTGTAGATACTTGCTTCTCTTGCAGCTACTGGCATATTACTTGTATTTGCAACAAGAACAGTTCTTTCCATCAAAGGTCTTCCAGTATTTGGATCTTTTAGATGTGGAAATTCTACAAGGACTTCAGTCATTTCATTCCCTCTTTCACCACACCCAATGTAGACTACAACTTGAGAATCTGCCCATTTTGCAATTTGGTGTAGTGTTACAGTTTTTCCAGTACCAAATGCACCAGGAATAGAACCGGTTCCTCCCTTTGCTATAGGAAAGAACGTATCAATGACACGTTGTCCTGTAATTAGTGGAACTGTAGGATCAAACCTTTGTTTGTATGGTCGCGGTTTTCTTACTGGCCATCTATGATACATCTTAAGTGGGATTTTCTTTCCATCGCTTTCTGTAACAGCTATCTCTGTTTCAAGGTCGTATTCACCCTCACTAACAATGCTGGTAAGTTTGCTATCAGGATGATCAGGTGGAACAAGAATGCTATGTTTGATTAATTGAGTTTCGTCAACTGTACCAAGTACATCTCCTCCTTGTATTTTATCCCCCTCTTTAACAATTGGTGTAAACCTGTATTTTTTTGTCATATCGACAGCAGTTGTTGTAACACCCCTACCGATGAAAGCTCCAGACTTTTTGGAAAGTTCATTAAGTGGTCTTTGTATTCCGTCATAAATTTGCCCAATAATTCCAGGACCTAGTAAAACACTTAATGGGTTACCTGTACCAACAACTGGTTCGCCTGGTTTCAATCCGCTTGTTGATTCGTAAACTTGGATAAATGCAACATCGCCTGTTAGTCGGATTACCTCACCAATAAGATTCAAGTTTCCTACAGAAACAGTTTCATACATTTTTGCATCAGACATTCCATCTGCTTTAACTGCTGGACCGCTAACCCAAACTATTTTTCCTCTTGCGACCATCGCTATCCGCCAAACCTGACTGCAATGTCTTTTCTTATTAAAGGTTTTATACGTTCGATTCTTGCATTGATTGTATTATCAAAGCTCATCAATCCATCTTTTGATTTTACTATTACACCACCAAGACAATTAACTGTGTTAGAAGATAATGTTGCGCCGGAAAATTTAGATAAAATTGATTGGACTACTGATTTATCTTTTGAATTGCATTCTACAATAACGTTGGAAGTACCAAGTCCTTTTACTGATTCATCAAGTAATTGAGTAACAAGTTGTGTATAATCTTCATTTCGTACCAACTCATTCAGTTTCTCTATAGCTTTTGCAAAGACTTTTGCAACTGATTCTTCAACAAGCAAGAGTTGTTTGTTTCTAGCTTCAAGAGCCGCACTTCCTGTGATTTGTTTTTGGAGTTTGTCCGCCTCTTTTTTACCCTCTGCGAGAATCCTATCGTATTCTCGTTCCAGTGAAGATAAAGAATTAGAAAGTGTGTTTTTAGAATCATCAAGTGATTGATTTAAGCTTGAGAGCAGCTCGTTTTCAGATTGGTTCAAGATCTTATCAACAGTTTTCTCTAATGCGGGGCTAGATGTCAACGATCAGCCGTTTACTACTAAACAGATTTTAATGTTTTGACCAGAAAAAAAATTCTTAGAAACGTTTTAAAAACGTAAAATCAACCTAGGATCTGTCTTGGTTGTAGCAGAACTTATGTTGGGAACGATTATTGTACCAAGAACAGAGTCTCCAGAAGCGATATCAAGACTAACTGAATTTGAGTGGTTTCATAAAATAGAAACCCAAAATGATACAGTTACTCCTGAAATTGACGATTTACTATTAAAAGTTCAAAAACTCTATCAATCGGTTGATGAAGTTGTAAAGGGTCTTCAAATTCCTATACGAGTTGGAATAATAGAAATTTTATTCAAAGGTTTGGTAATAAAAAGAAACCAGTATGAGCTTGATGAAATTGCAACGATGATTATTGATTTGGAGAAAAAAAGTCATTCCATAATAGATGGACCAGCAAAACTTCTAGAAGACTATGCCAATACAAAACGTTCGCTTGAGGAATATTCAAGTCTCAAAGAAACACTTGAAGTTTTAAAAAAATTGAATATCAATATTAATAATCTTGGACAGATGCGATATTTTTACACAAATTTATTTGTGATAAATTCTTCAGACTTTGCTGAGCTTAGTCGTACTCTGGAAGGAATTACAATTTTCAAGTATGAGTTAGATAGTAAATTAAAAACTGCAATCATAGTTTTTACTGATACACCGGACTCTGAGAGAGTTCTTAAGGTTCTTCGAAGTTTCAATGCAAATCCGTTTATAATTCCACAAGGAATTCCGCAGAATCCAAGTCAAGCATACAACTTGGTTTTTTCAAAAATTACTGAACTTGTTGCCAAAGAAAAAAAGATTTCAAAAGAACTTTTAGAAACAAAAAAGAAAAATCGTGGTCCAATTTTATCATTGCATGAAGGTTCAGGTATTGCAAAAGATATACTTGAAAAAATGCGCAAACCTGGCGGAACAAAACGATTTGCAGTAATCCAAGGATACATCCCACGTATAATGGAAAAAAAATTTATAGATACAACAAAGAGATGGATGTCAATAACTGAAGAGATCACAGATCCCAAAATACTAAAGGACACACCAATCCTCTTTGCTAACAAGGCCTGGACTAGGACTTTTGAAGTCATTACAGAGAGTCAAGGCATACCAAAACGTGGAGAAGCAGATCCGACTCCAATGATTGCCATCATGTGGCCAATATTCTATGGAATTATGTTTGCTGACTTTGGGCATGGATTCTTACTTATGCTCTTGGGTTTATTGTTCAAATTCAAAGGTCAAGGAACGCTTGCAAGATGGGGAATGTTGATTGCCATATCAGGCGGTTCAGCAGCCTTTGCAGGTATACTAACTGGTGAGGCGTTTGGTTTTCATTTAGAAGCGTTTGCCCCAATACATGCACTTTTAGAAGAAGGTGGGCCATTACATTCCATAAAGTGGCTAGTAGGAGTCATCAGTGTAGCTGAATTAAACTTTGAACAAGTAATTAGGATTTTAAAAGTTTCGATATTTCTTGGAATAGTGCATCTGGTTTGGGCATTTATTTTACACATTATAAGACTACATCGAAGAGGGGATAAACTCACAATGTTTACAGAAGCTATCCCGACTCTTGTGATGTATGGCGGAGTCGTAGTTATTATGATGACTGCAATTGGCTCTGGTTACGATATAATGAATATGTATTCACGCATTCATAATGAACCTGTTCCATGGGTTACCATACTTGTTGGAGACTGGGCACGTGTTTGGATTGTAGCTAGGATTGCAATACCTGTAACCATTGGTTGCATGGCAATGATAATGGTTGGAGGAATACTTCATAATAAAAGACATCCAGGAGAAGGAGGGAGTATTATGAATATTGTAATAGAAGTACTTTTGGTAAAAACAGTGGAGCTATTGTCGCACACAATCAGCTATGCAAGAATTGGTATTATGCTCCTTGTTCATGCAGCACTCTTGCTTACCGTAAATAATTCATATCATTCAATGGGAGGTTCAGAATCGCCTGGTGGACTAGCCCTGATAATTGGCGGAAACCTTGGAATAATGATGATTGAAGGTTTGATCGTATACATCCAGTCGTTAAGGCTTCATCTCTACGAATTCTTTACAAAGTGGTATGATGGTGGAGGAAAACCATTCAAAAAGATCATACCTGAAATGTTATACAACCAACTTTTGTGGAAGAAAAGAGACTAGTTAACAGGGAGTTCCAATCTATTTCCCCATTCTCCCCAAGAACCTAAATAGACTTTGACATTTTTGAAGCCAAGTTTTTTAAGAGCTAGAAATGAATTTGCTGCTCGATATCCTCCTTGACAATAGGTCACTATTTCATCATCTGGTAATATTCGTTGATAAAGTCCAAAAAGCGATTTGCTGTCTTTCATTGTTCCATCTTCTCTAATGTTATGATTCCAATCAATATTTATTGCATTTGGAATATGGCCACTTCTTGCTGCTCGTATTATTGTACCATCAAATTCTTCTTTTGATCTAGCATCAACAAGTTTTATTTTATTTAAATTTTTTTTGATATACTCATATCCTACTGTAATATCCTTGTTAATTTTTCCAGAAAACCTTGAAGGTTTGAAACCATTTGTTTTTATTTCTAAAGGAAAACCTTCACTTTTCCATTTCTTCATTCCACCGTCAAGCATGTAAACTTGTGGATGAGAAAAATATAATAAAAGCCATACGCCACGTGCTGCACTCATTCCAGAAACTTCATCATAAAATACAACTTTCTTTTCCGATGTTATTCCAACATATGAAAGAAGTTTTTGCATTTCCATATCAAATGCTTTCATTCCTTCTTTTGATGTATCAGACCAATGATAGTAAAATAGATCTAGATTTACGGCACCTGGAATATGTTCAATAGAATAATCTTTGTATGACCTAGTATCAATTATGATCAAATTTGGTTCTTCAAGA
>JAHEYZ010000016.1:4978-6652 GCA_023251295.1 Nitrosotalea sp.
CCAATTGTAGAGGGTTTTCCTGTATGCGCCCACGATACTAACATCCATGTTACTGCTGCCATCGCTGTTGCAGTTTGCGTTGCAACAAATGCGCTAGTTGCATTTGTGGCTGCTGCTCCTGCTGATCCAGCGTTAAAGCCGAACCATCCAAACCAGAGCAAGGCTGCGCCAAGAACTATCAGTGGTATGTTGTGAGGTTCCATTGGAACCTTTCCATATCCTAATCTTCTGCCTAACATCAGAGCTATTACTAGTCCTGAGAAGCCAGATGTAATGTGGATTACAGTTCCTCCTGCAAAGTCAAGTGACGGTAGTGCGCCTGTCCAACCTATTGCGGTACCACCAGATCCTAGAGACCATGTCCAGTGAGCGGCAAAGTCGTACACGAATGTTGCCCATAGTATTATGAAGACACAGAATGCACTAAACTTCATTCGTTCAGCTAGAGCTGCAACAATCAACGCCGGTGTGATAATACCGAACATCATTTGGAATACCATGTAGGTCTGATGTGGAATGGTAGTTCCAGTTATTCCACCGTATACATCTGATGGAACATCATGAAGTACATTATTGAGGCCAACCCAATCTAACGTTCCTATAAATCCATTTCCTGCATCAGGACCAAAGGCAAGACTGTATCCCCATAGAACCCATTGTACTCCAATAATTCCGGTTGTGATGAATACCATCATAAGGGAATTGACTGCGTTCTTCGATCTTGAAAGTCCAGCATAGAAAATTGCGAGTCCGGCAGGTGTCATTACCAACACGAGTGCTGAAGATGTCATCATCCAAGCATTGTCACCAGTGTCTAGACGACATGGAACTAGGTTCCCGTCTTCGCCTACAATGTGATTTCCTGCTTCATCTTTTTCAAAGCAAGAATATTTCTCGGCAGGATCGCCTGGCATATAAGCAAGGGCATTTCCTGAGAAATTTATTGCTAGTAGCGCAGAGGCTACTATAACTGCACTTATGGTAAATACCTCGGACCTTCGTGCTTTCTTCCAAAACATTAGATCTTGTCTTTATCAAAAGTATAAAAGACATTGTATCATATAAGATGACTTTTATGATACATCGATGAGATCATAAAGTATTATATTCTATCAAATTATATGATAATAACGTAAAATGGATATTTTATATCATATTTACCTAGTTTATCGATTTGTTTCCATCCGATCTAAGATTATTTATCCTAAAAACATGGCGTCGTTTCTTTGAAAAACCTGGAAGGAACAACAAAATTAGAAGATATTCCTAAACTTTCTATTTTTAAAACATTCAAAACGAAAAGAGAAGAGCTAACGGGTGAAGCAATACGTCAGAGATCAATTATA
Organism: Nitrosotalea sp.; assembly: GCA_023251295.1. Taxonomy (GTDB): domain Archaea; phylum Thermoproteota; class Nitrososphaeria; order Nitrososphaerales; family Nitrosopumilaceae; genus UBA8516. Next base: position 6,325 of record JAHEYZ010000016.1, read on the forward strand.
GGAAATCTTGCAACTGAAACAAGACATGTGATGAATACAAGAACATCTTTAGCTCACAAGGTTGCAGAAAAAAATAATACAGTATGGCAAAATGTTTATTCTGGAATCTTCAGAGATCTTGACGAGATCTTGCTTCCATTGGGAATTGCCGAAGAGGCAGGAAGATTGCCCCTTAAGCGAGGACCAAAGGCTTTGCAAGAACATGGAGTGCCGTATTACAAACTCACCGAAAGTGGTATGTTAGTAGCTGCATCTCTTGAGGAATTAAAAGAGGAAAGAATTAAGATTCTTAAGAAATTCTTTGAAAATTATGAAGTAAAAGATGAAG
>JAHEYZ010000016.1:6752-23403 GCA_023251295.1 Nitrosotalea sp.
GATATAGTAGTAAAGGCACTAGTAGCAAAGGACATGGAAGAGGCTGTGTCAAGTCTTGCAACGAGTGAATTTGGTGAAGAAATTGCCAAAGCAGTTTCATTGTATAATGAAAAGGAGAATCTTCAGGTATTTGATACATATTTAGACAAAGTTTTTTATAAGCAATTAGATAGTGCGGTAAAAACGTCTGGTGAACACGATCTTGTACATTTGATAGGAATGGATATTGATTTTTACAATTTGCTTAGTATTTTACGCGGAAAGTTCTGGGGACTTGATGAACAACACATACAAGATCTTATAGTAACCCATACAGCATCAGCGCCTAAAGATTTGCTTGGTAGAATGATAGGTGCAGAATCGGTAAAAGATGCAATGTCAGAACTTTCAAGCACTGTTTACAAAGATTTAGTTCCGCAAACCGATAACGCAATTGATGCGTTATCAGAATTTGAGAGAGCCTTTGAGCTTGCCATTTACAAAGCAATCAACCGCACTTTTTCTAGAATGTTCAGCTTTGCAACAGTAATTGGGATTTTGAAACTAACAACATATGAAATAAGAAATCTGTCAGCGATTGCGTTTGCGGTAGAGCAGCAAATACCTGCACAAACAGTAATGTCAAAACTCATCATAGAAGAATAACAGTTTTTTATAATTATTAGATGAAAGCTTGTTGAATGATCGAAAAAATTCAGTTTCAAATAATCAAACATTTTCTTGACTCTGCTTTAGTAAAATGTTTAGAAAAAAACAAGAATTGAATATCGATATGTTAGTTAACGTTGTATGAGTAAGTACGTTTCTCGCTCTAATACTCACTGTTTCTTCCCTTGTCATATTCATGTGGATCTATGCTACGGAAAACATTCTGTTAGATGTTGTGATTGGTTTTAGATTGCGCTTTGTAGGTCTTGCATATTCTGAGATCTCAAAGGGACTTTTACTGATGTTGAGCTAGATATATTACAGACATATCATCAAGGAATACCCACCTTGATGGGAGATAGAAATTATAGGCAAATAATTACAGATGTAATAGAACGTATTAGTCATGATACAAAACCAGAAATTGAAAAGGATAATAAAATAATACACTTTTCTGAAGTAGCCAGATGCTTACGTCGTTCATATTTTGATCGAGTAGAACCAGTAGAACAAAAAGGATTGAGATTTTCAGATCTTTTCAGAGAGTTGATAAGAAAAATGCCATATGGTTCAATCCAAGGCGAATTCACTTTAGATAACATCAAGCTAAAGATTTTTGCTGACATGATAGTTGATGATGTAGTCATAATTTTTCGTCCGGTAGCTAAGCCACCAGAAAAACTAATTCCTAGTGATGCACTCTACCTGAATGCATGTCTATGGATTCTTAAGAAGACTGATGGCCTAGTTTTATACCTTGCAGAAAATGGTGATGAAATTTCGTTTTCATTGATTCGTGATAATAAAATGTTTGAAGAGTCTATTCGTCGAGTAAAAATTTTGAATAGTTTGCTTGAAGAGAAAAAAATTCCAGTAATAGAACCATCATTAGAGTGCAGTACTTGCCAATATTATGAAAAATGTTATCTTAAAGAAAAGAAACCAGTGAGTTTTTCAATAGAATCTCTTCTAGGTTTTAAGGAACAAGAGGAGTAAAAAATTCCTAAGGGAATGGTTCCCTATTCTGGGCCAGTGGCTATTGCCGCATGACCTTTACCGCGTAGTGCAAATAACAATACACCAAAGGCGATGAAAACCCCTGTAGTCATTGTATATGCTATCATTAAATCTGCCATGTTAAGGAATTCCTTTCTAGAATCTTATATTATTTATCTAAATAAGTTTCACTTTATACAAATAATCTAAATTTTAGAATTTTATGATACATAAGTCAATTATTTAGTAAAATCAAAAACTACAGAACCTGCCAATCCACTAAATGCAGAAGTCGTACTATAGAAAGCCTCACCATGTATATTCCATTTTGGGGTACCTTTTTGTAATTTAGACCAAAATTCTGGATTATTCCCAGAATTTTTTATTGTTATTTTTTTACTCACATCAAGTGAGGAATCAGATAAAACTGTATAGTAATTTGAACTAGCGTACTGTCCAGAAAGTCTTTCTCCGATTTCCCCATAACCGACTTTGATATCATTTTCAAAAATATTAAAACTTATCATTTCTAGTAAGATGGGTTTTTTATTTGGATTCGAAACGTTGAATTCAAATTCCAATATAGTTTCTTTTTCAGAGACTGATAAGATGGAAATATTATTTAGTTCAATCTCTAATGGTTTAATTTCTGAAGAGATTGCATTTAGACTTCCTGGAAGTTCAACATTTTCTGGGACAATATTCTTTAAAAAATCGGAACCTGGCAATACTGAAATAGCTAGAATGATTACAGCAAGAATTCCCACTGCTATTGCAACTAGAGGTTTTCTGTTCAATGGGCTAAAGGGAGTTTGTTCTTCTCTTAAATGTTGAGTTGAAAAGGCTTATAGTTGAAACTTTAGAAAATAATTTTGTGCAATATCATCAAGCAGTTAGAATTGGTCAAGAAAGGGCAAGAAAATCTCAGATGAATCTTTTTGCTCATGCAGGATTTGCTATGTTAACCCTTACTGTAAAAAAATCAGAAGGGAAATTTGTTCCAGTTGGAGAACAGGAATTTGTGGCGGTTGTAAACAAATATGATGGATGGATTACCGTTATTGTTGATGAGGAAGGATATGCAAAAGCACAGTCTAAGGTTATGGAGGAAGAAAACGCGCGTGAAATTTTGAAAAAAGCTATTTTAGCAGGAATTCCTGAATATGTTGGAAAAGTCAGGCTAGTATAATTTCAGTTCCTTCTGGAGAACCTTTTATTGCCTTTTCTATTGTTTTAATATCTGTCTTAATTATTCGCGTCTTAATTTTTGATCTTTCAATCACTTTTAGTGCTACAATATCCATCAAGTCATAACCACCTGCGAGTGATTCTTGATGTACAAGCATCTTACGAAGTTTTGTAAGCTCGATACGCTTGAATTTTTTTGCATTCTTATTTTTGTTAGGATCCGAATCATAGATTCCGTCTACATCTGTTGCATTCAGAAATATTGATGCATGAACTTTTTCTGCTATTAGTGCCGCCGTAGCATTTGTGCTCTGACCGGGATGTAATCCACCCGATATGACAATAAGTCCGCTGTCAGCTGCATGTGTAACTTCCTTTAGATTAGTAGGAGGATGTGGATAGGCCTTGTCTTGTATCGCATAAATCAAGAGTTTTGCATTTAATCTCGATACCTCAATTCCTAATTCATCTAATGTTGATTCATCGGCACCAGAAGATCTAGCATGAGAAATATAATGTCTAGCAATTTTGCCTCCTCCTGCCACTATTATTGGTTGACAAAACTTACTAATTCTTACAAAAAGTGTAGCATAATCCTTTAAAACTTTGGAATCATCAAATCCAAACAATTTTCCAGATAATTTAATTACTATTCTATTTTTCATGATTTGTTTTCACCAAGGATGATTTGCGCTGCAATTTCAACCTTTTTTCTATTTTTTTCTGCAGTATAAACTCGTAACATATTCATAAAGCCTGCAATTGCAGACACTAACGGAATCTCAGAAATTGGGAGCTCATAACCTTCTTTTTGCATAGCGTCTTTTTTTGAGGTCAGTATTATTGACTGAGATTCTTTTTTAGAAGGTGTAAGTGGTATAGTTGGCGTTGTTGATAGATCTATGAAGATCTCTGATTCGTCCACCCTAGATTTTTTAGAAATTTCTTTTTTTATTTCAGATGATTTTGCGCCAACTCTCTCGTTACGTGTAAGAATTTTTTCAAATACACATTTAAGTAATCGGCGGTGTTGGTAGTCTTTTGCAAGTTTACTTGCTCTTTTTAAATCTGAAGAGTTTTGTGGTAATGAGATTAATTTTGATATAACGAATTCGTCTGTCAATTGAATGAATTTATCAAGTTCATATGAAGTAAATCCAAGTTCATTATCTGCAAGGCTCATTGATTCAAGTAACATAACTTCTGCTGATCGTACAGTTTTATGAAAGTAAACGGCTTTGAACATTTGATATCGTGAAATCATCATAGATTCAAATGAATAAAGAGATGATCTATCAAGAGAAAGTTTTTTTTCATAAACTCCAAGAGACTGAACTATTCTTTTAAAATCAATTTTTGCATGTTCTGCTCCTGTAAAGTATCCATCCCGTGGAAGATAATCCATCATATCTGCACTCAATCCACCTGATATGATTTCGTTCATGAATTGATGTTTAGAATTACCAAATGCGAGTTGTGTTAGGAACTTCTTATCAAATCCAGATTGTGAGAGAAAATCTCCAATTTCAGTCTGAAGTATAAGCTTCCTACCAATTTCTTCGTGTGTGATTTTCTTTTTCTTTTGTAAAACTTCTTCAAAAAGATGGGAAAATGGGCCGTGACCAATATCATGTAAAAGTCCACCGAGTCTGAGATTTGTTACATCATCTGAATTCAGAAATCCTTTATCTTTAAGCACACTAGCTGCCTGACCAGCTATGTGCAACACTCCTAGAGAATGTTCAAATCTTGAATGCTGAGCGCTTGGATAAACAAGATGTGCGCCTGCAAGTTGTCTTATTCTACGTAGTCTTTGAAAGACAGCTGTGTCAATTACTTTGATCTCAGGTTCATAAATTCTGATAAAGTCGTGAATCGGATCAACTATCTCAAGATATTTTTTTGTCATTTCTTCATTTAAGATATCTTAGAACAACGTCCATTACATTTTTGTGAACTTGTGATTTAGTTTGAGATGCATTTACTATTTCCCAGCCAAGCTCTTTTGCTAGAGTTCTATAAGTGTGAACAATTTTTTGTGCAAACTCTTTATTCTTTTCAAATTTATCACGTTGAATTTTTTTACGGTCAAAGGATTCTTTTGGTTTCACGTCAAGGACTATTACTAGATCTTCTTTTGGAAGACCTGCGTCAAGATTTGATAGCCACTCTAATTCAAGTCCATTTGTTATACCATAAACTAGATTTGATTGATAGTATCTATTCATTATCAGTACATGGTCTTTTGAGAGAGCGTCCTCTATCTCTTTTGATTTTTCCCATCTGTTAGCTGCAAGGAGACAGTGAATTACTTGTGGCGGAAATTTTCTCTTTCCACTTAGATAGTATTTTATTTCTTTTCCTACAGGAGTAGAATAATCAGGAAAGCTGAAAATTTTGCATTTTAGTTTTCTAGTCTTTAAGGCCTTGGCAAGAAGTTTTGATTGAGTTCCCTTTCCTGCTTGGTCAAATCCTTCTAGAACTATTATCATCAAATTGTAATTAATAGAGTTCTAGATAAATTATGGATCTACAACGTTTATAACTAAAAAACACTTTATTACACAAAGATGGGTCTAGTATATCATATGGCCAAAGAAGTTTTAAAGGAAATAGGCAATAAATCACGAGAGTTTTACGAATTTGTATTACCACCTATAGACATAATGTTAGATGATGACAGCTTGTTCGTCACAGTCGATTTACCAGGTTTTGATAAGAAAGACATCAAGTTGAGAATAAATGGAAATATTCTTTCTATAAATGCAAAAAGAGAAACAGATCATGATGGAACCATGATCTGGCATCAAAGACCACATGAGGTTGATAAAAAAATTAGACTCCCAATTGATGTAAAAGAAGGTGAAGAAGCTGTTAGTTCAGCTAAATATCTTCATGGTGTTCTAACACTAAAGATTCCTATTAAGAGTGGGAAAGACATTACAATAGAATAGTTAACGATTTCTGAGAAATACGGATATGGCCATTATAATTATAGATCCTATCATACCAACCTGCCCTGCAAGATCATTTGTTGTATATAGTACTGCGGAGCCAACAAACACGGCAGAAGAAAGAATACTTCCTGAAAGTAAAATACTTGCTGAATGTTTTGGCATCATATTTTGAAAAGATCTGTTTTCATCAAGATATCGTTTGAGTTCTGGGGCAATGGATATTGTAGCATCAATTGATTTTGCAAATCTGTTAATGGAATACTTTAGTTCTTCTATGTATGCATCCTTGATAAGATGTTCTTCTTCCAGAATGTTTCGTAAAACATTGATGAATCTGAATTTTACTTTATGGGTAAGATAAATTCCTTCAAGAATTGACGCCATTCTCATATAAAGTGCCAAGTGTTTTGGAAGCTTAAATGGAAATTTGCTCATGGTTTTGTTTGCAAGATCCATTAGTGCTCGTACTTCCATAGTGTCGGGCTTTTTTCCATGCATAGCATGAATGGACATTTCTATTCCTTTTTCTATTACGCCTGCATTATAACCAGGAACAAGCATACCAAGCTCATTCATTGCGTTCACTGTTCTAGGAGGATCCTTTTCAACAAGTGAGAGATATAGACGAATTAGCTTTAATCGTGTCTCATTGTCAAGTCTACCTACCATACCAAAATCATATAGTATCAAGGAACCATCATTTGTTACAGAAATGTTTCCTGGGTGAGGGTCTGCATGAAATATCTCGTGATGTAGAAGCATCGTGAAAAAGACTTTGTGAGCCTTGATTACAATCTGTTCTCTATCTATTCCTGCCTCATCTAATGCTTGTACATTAGTTATTTTGATTCCTGGCATATACTCCATTGTGAGTACATGTTCAGATGAATGATCATCTATCACGGAAGGAATCATCACTTTTGGATAATTACGCATGTTTCTCCTGATTGTCTTTAGATTTTGTGATTCAATTCTATAATCCATTTCTTCATGTATTGTTTCTATAAATTGCGATAACATTGCTTCTGCAGAATAACGCAAGTTTGGATCTACAAATTTCATTGCAATAGGAAGGAATTTTTTGAGAATTTTGATGTCTTCGTCTACAATTTTGTCAATGTTTGGTCTTTGTACCTTGATGATGACATCTTTTTCTTTTATTTTGGCAAGATACACTTGTCCAAGAGATGCTCCTGAAAGAACGTTAGTATTGACATAATCAAAGTTTTCTTCAATTGGTCCAAGATCTTTTTCAATAATTGATTTAACTTGCTCAAAGGGAGCTGCTGGTACATCGTCTTGTAATTTTGCGAGCTCTTCCATGTATGGTTGTGGCAAAATGTCTGCTCTTGAAGAAAGCCACTGACCAAGTTTGATGTAAACCGGCCCAAGGTTGATAAAAGCATTCAGAACTTTTTGTGCATTTTTTTGATATCTTTCTATCTTAACATTTTTACCTTCTTTTTTTACCCAGTCTCTTCTATCTTTTCTGAGTTTTAGAATCAGTGGTAGCAGTATGAGAAAAACCTTGATAGTTCTTGTTTTTGAAAAGACCGATCTACTCCTAAAAATTTTTGATCTTTTTTGTCAGAGAATATCCAATGTACCCAAGTGCTATAGATGCCAGAAATCCTGTTACTAGAGAAAAATTTTTTGATTTTGAACCTTTTTGAATTTTATAAATTTGTGATGCTATATTTTTACCACCGATTGCTGCAGTTGCAAGACCAATCAAAACTTCAGGAGCATCAAATATCAGATGACCAAGAGGATCTTTTCTTGGGTCAACCTTATCCATATGGATTAGATATTTATCATCATATTCTCTGATGTGTAATTTACCATATCGATATTGTTTATTTGCACCATTTTTTTGGCCCAGCTTTGTTTCTTCAGCCTGTTCTAGCATAAAAGGTCTGATTTCTTTTGGGACCTCTATTTCATCCCAAGTCATAAACAAAAATCTCGTATACTAAATATAACTTTAGCTAGTTTGATTTACAGTTTTCTTATTTTTCTTTTTGATTCTAGTGTACACAAGTACTCCGATTCCAGCTAATACACCTAAAATTATGAATGGTACGAATTCTGTTAAACTGCTTCTTTCCTCTTTTAACATTTCTTTGTGGTAAATTGTTGTGTCATATGAGATAGTATTTTCATTTCGTAAAGAGTCCTTATATCGTACCGTTATACGTATGTCGTGCTCACCATCTCTTGGTTCACCATCAAATTCAATTGGTATATTGAATGGCACGGGGGAATCTGGTTCTAGTTTATCAATATACTGAGTTGATTTCTTTATGTTAGAGTTACCAAGTGGTTCTAGTGTAACAAATGCAAACAAGCCATCAACATTACCTTCGTTAAGAATTTCACCAATTACGGTTTGTTTTTTAGATAAAGTGATAACATCAACATTATAAATTGATGCGTTTATCAATCCGTTAACATAAAAGTCGATGGTTCTAAGAGTGGTTTTGGTCTCACCATGTGCATTAAGGTAGGTTATTTCCATGGGTGCGTGAAGTGTTTCGTCTTTTAGTTTCTCAGGAATATAGATATTAAATGCAAATGATTTTGTAGATTTTGGTTCGATATTTCCAATATTCCATTCGTTTTGATCAAATACAGAATTTTCTAAATTTGTAACCGATTGTGCAGTTGATGAAACACTTGTCTGAGTGTTTTGTAAAACAATGTGAACATTAGATAATGCGGCTGTCCCATCATTTGAGACTTCAACTACCACGAGATTGTTCTTTATTGAAGTTAGAAAAGGATCTACTGATTTTATATTAAGAGTACTTTTTCCAGTAACTAGAAAATCGAAATTAAAGTAGGAGTCTCTTGTTCCACTCTCCCGCAATCTTGAAAAATCTAACTTAAGAATGCCCGGATATTGACCGATTTGGATATTCTTGTCTAGATTAACATGAAATGTTAATGAAAAGATCTCACCTGCTAGTGCAGTGTTGCCAGTATCTGCCATTATAAGACCATTTTTGGTGTTCGATGAAGAAAATCCCATTGGTAGTGATAACTCACCACTTATTCCAGTAATATCTTGGGTTCCTACCGCCGACAAAACGACTGTAAATGGAACATTCATGTCACCTGGCTCTACCTCCATTTTTTCTTTGAAATTTCCAAAGTAAGCATTAAGGAATTTTATTTCACCAAATTGTCTCGTAAATGGTGAATTAGATGTTGACGTTTGTGCATACGCGGCAACAAATAGTTGACCTATGAAAAAGATTCCAAGTAACGCAAGTAATTTTGTCATGTTGCTGCTACTTCCATTCCCTTTGGCTCTTCTTCCTCGAAAGCACGGCCATCTTTTATGGTAATGACTCTATCTACGTCACCAAATTGGTGCTTGTCATGTGTAACTATAATGAATGTCTGTCCAAGTTTTTTTACTAGAGATTTCATGAGTTGTACAATTATTTCTGCAGTTACAGAATCCAAATTACCCGTAGGTTCATCAGCTAAAACTATTGAAGGATTGTTAATGAGACCCCTGGCAATGGCTGCTCTCTGAGCTTGACCACCAGATATTTTGTTTGCACGATTATTCATTTGCTTTTCAAGACCAACTGTTCTTAGTAATTTTTTTGCATCATCAATAGCATTTTTATCAGTTCGCTGGATCTTTCTTGGAAGAAGAATGTTCTCTAACACTGTTAAATCAGATAGTAGATTTGCAAATTGGAAAACAAATCCTAGCTTGGAATTCCTAAAAGATGATATTTTATTATCGTTAAGCGTAGTTGTTTCTGTTCCATCAAGAAAGATTTTTCCACTAGTTGGACGATCCAACAACCCAATCATATTCAATAGTGTAGATTTACCTGAACCGGAACTGCCTACAATAAGAAGGAGCTCACCCCTTTTGATTGAGAATGATACGTCTTTTAGTGCGTGAACTGCTGTTTCTCCTTCCCCGTATATTTTATTCAAGTTTCTAACTTCTAAAACAACATTAGACAGTTCTCATCGCCTCCACTGGTAAGAGTCTGGTTGCTCTAAATGCAGGATATATTGAAGCCACTATAGCTAGTGCAAAGGAAGTCAAGGCAGTTTGGATTATTTTTTCCCAATTATAGGTAACCTCCAAGGCAAGACTACCCTCAAACTGCATTTTAGTTTCTTTTGCGTAGAAAGTATAAGCCAAGCCTAGAGCAGTGCCTACACCTGCACCTATTGCGCCTATTATCAGTCCTTGAACCATGAATAAGATTAGAATATCTTTTCTTTTTGCACCTATTGCTCGCATAATTCCTATCTCTCTAGTCTTGCTTGATACTAACATCATCTGGATTGTTACAATAGCAAATGCTGAAGACATCATTCCAAAATAACCAATCAAATTAATCAGTGCAATACCTGATCTAAATCCACTTAATTGTGCTTCAGCAGATTCTTCTATTGTTTCAGCTTTAAAGTCATCAGTAGGAAATGATCTCAAAAAGAAATCTTTGATCTCTACTGCTTTTGTTGGATCATTTAACTTTACTAGAATTGCCCCGGTTTCATCAGGTCGCTCTAATAGGCTGCGTAGAGTATCAATATGGACAACAACACTACCATCCAGTCCTTGTCCGCCTGCTGAGGAAGTGATTCCAGTAACAACAAAACGTTTGATTTTGTCAACTCCAAATTTATCTACAAACTTTAACTTTACGTCATCTCCAACCTGAACTCCACCTAGATCACGAGCAATTCTAGAACCTAGAACTATAGAATTTCTTGCAAATACAAATTGACCATCACCTACAGTGTCATGAATTGTTGATACACGAGTATCCCTTAGGGGATCGACACCTACGACGGGGATTCTAAACTCTTCTGTTTTTTTACCATTACTTGTTGCATTTATTGAAGCAGAGGAATCCATTCTAGAAGCTGCTGCTTCAACTCCTGGAATTCTTTCAAACCAGTTTATCAATGCAATGTCATTTTTATCGATATAATCTTCTTCATTGGTTACCAAAATATCAGCAAATCTGTAGTCTTTCAAATCTCTAACAATTGCATCATACAATCCTTGAAAAATTACGAAATTTACATGGATTACAAGTATGCCAATAGATACTGCCAAAACGGCACCAATGAGGCTACCTTTCTTGTTAGTAAGCATTCTTTTCGCTAGATGAACTCTGTAATCCATAATTCTAATAAAAATAGTCGAATATTTAATGTATATGAAGTATTAAGATGAAATAGACGACATTTTTATTAATGAATAGTATTTTAATAATAACAAATGAGGTCACAAGATTAGAAATTGGACAGATTAGACATACAGATTCTTACACAACTTTTGAACAATTGTAGAACACCAGACAGAAAAATTGGCCAAGAAGTTGGGATTTCAGGAGGCGCGGTAAAATCAAGAATTTCAAAAATGTTCGATCGAAAAGTTATAGAAAAATTTGCATTAAAAATCGAACCACCGATTTTGGGATATAATGTTCTTTATTTTGTAGTAACTGGACAAGATTTGGAGTATATCCTAAAACAGGCGAAACTCTTAGGTGAGCCCTTCTTTGTTGTTCCTTGTGTTGGCGGCATAACTGTTTGTAGTATTGTAATAAAAGAGGATCCAGAGAAAAAGATAGAACTAGCAAAAAACCTGATGAAGGATGTAAGAGTTCTTAGTATTTTTGAAGCAAAAAATTTTGGTTTTAGATATGAGCTAACAAAAACTGATCTTGAGATAATTGAAATCCTTTTGGATGACCCACGTGCCCGAATTGATCAAATTGCAAAATCAACTGGCTTATCAACAAAAACAATAACAAGATGCCTTGATAAGCTAGAAAATAATGATGCGATGCAATTTACTTTGGTCTATGATCCAAGGAAATTTACTGGATACATTCCTTTTGCCATTCTTGTTTGGGTAGAAAAGGATGTGAAGAAAACTCTTGTTAGAGTACAAGAGGAATTTGGAGAATCATTTTTACAAAAACCATTTGTTGCTATGAATCAGATTGTTTTATTTTTCTATAGTGATGATATATTCAAACTTGATGAGATAACACAAAATGTGCGTAAAATCAACGGTATTGTTTCAGCGGATCTCTTCATTCCAAGAAAGATTTCTTTTCCTGAACAATGGGTTAAAAATAGCATCAAATCAGCAAAGAAATCAAAGCGACTTCATCTGACCTATCAATAGAATATATAACAAATTTAATACCTTAAAGACATTGAAAATGAAAAAAATTTTCAAAGGTAAGATTCTCTCTTTGAGTATCTATGATGGAATTATAGAAAAAAGAAGTGTCAGAAGAGAGATAATACAACACCGTGGTGCTGCAGCTATACTTGCTATAGAAAATGGAAAGATCGTCCTTGTGAAACAGCATCGTTTTCCTCACGGTTATGTTCTTGAAATTCCTGCAGGTACTATGAACAAAGGCGAAAAAGATCCAAAGAAATGTGCGTTTAGAGAATTAAAAGAAGAAACGGGCTATGAAGCCAAAAAAATGATTCCATTGATAAAATACTATCCTTCAATTGGATACAATACTGAATTGATTCATTGTTATGTTGCAGCAGGTTTGAAAAAATCGAGTGATTTGAAGCTAGATGATGACGAGATACTTTCTGTTGTAAAAATTGATTTTAAAAAAGTGCTAAGGATGATCTTGGCTGGAAAGATAACTGATTCTAAAACAATTTGTGCTGTTTTAACATATACAATAAGGAAGAAGATGTTATCTTAGCTTTGATATACTGGTTTGACAAGGTCTGCCACATCAGCCCAACAGCGTGCTATCTTTTCAAATGTATAGACTAAGTCTATCAACTCAATTGACGCTTGTTTTTTAGGTTCAAGAGAGGAACGGACATCAGTACTTTTCTTTTGATAACTGCGGTGTAGTTTTATCGCTTCAATGGCAAGTGATCTATTATTTTCAATAAAAGCCTCTATGGATTTTTTATGGATTTCTTCAATTTGTTCTGCAGTATCATAGATTTTTTTGAATTCATTTTTCATTAATGCAAGTTCTGAAATTGATTTTGCAATCTCCACTATTGTATCTCCGGCAGCTTCAAGTAGGTTTGCGGCAATTCTGTAATCCAAAATGTCAATGTTTTCTAAATTCAATGCATTAGCAAGTTTTGTGTCAACCATTGTACTCCGAATCAATCTGACTAGTAAGAAATATTGTCTGTCAATTTCATCATCTCTATTTGCAATTGTTTGTAGCACAGTCTTGTCCTCTGACCTTAATGTATTTAGAGTATCACGAAACATTCCAAGTGCGATTGAGCTCATGCGTTTTAGAATTTTTTCTGGGCTGAGTGTTGTTGCATCCAAAAGAAAATGCATGATAACATTGGAAGAATCCTCTTCTACGATTTCCATGCCAACAAGTCTTCGCATCGAAGTTCTGATCTTTTCTCGATCGTCTGCTGAAATTACTGATTTACCTTTTATCTTGATGATATCATATCCAAGAAGATATGCACCAGTAATGTTGGCAATGATGTTTTCTTCTTTTGAAACAGGATACAATATTACAACTTCCTTTGGCAGTTTATGATCTCCAGAAAGTGTTATGGAAAGACTGTTAGTTCCTGTCTCTAATTCGACTTCGTCGCTTTTTTCTAATTTATTTGCGTCAACCCACTCCTTTGGAATGGAAACCAGTATGCTACTTCCAATCTTCTGCAAGCGCCGAATAAATTTAGTCAATTTAAATCAATATAAATTATTTAATCATTATTTTTATATTTTATGGGAATTTTAATGCTTTATGCAGGCCATTGCCTTTTGTCCAGGTCATATTACAGGCTTTTTCAAGGCAGAGGTAGACCAAGAAAGACCAGAACTTCAAGGTTCACTTGGCGCTGGTTTTTGCATAAATGAAGGTGTTACAACTACTGTAAAGGTTACAATCTCTGATAAATCTCGTTTTAGGATCAAGGTAACTGGATACCAAACTGACAACACTCAGGTTTCTGAATTTGTTATTAACGAGTTTTTTAAGATTGCAAAAGAAAGTTTTTTTGTTGATATAGAACACAATATTGCAATTCCAGTCGGATATGGACTTGGATCGAGTGGAGCCGTTGCACTAAGTCTTGCGTTTGCACTAAACGAAGCAATGGATACAAATCTTTCCCGGACACAAATTGGGCAAATAGCTCATAATGCTGAAATTTATTGCAAGACCGGTCTTGGAACTGTTCTGTCATCATATTATGGAGGTTTTGAGATCAGAACCAAGCATGGTGCACCCGGTATTGGAAGTCTGAAAAAAATCTATAACAATTCTTCTGCTATTGTGATCTGTTTTTCTCCAGTTTCTACTAAAAAATTCATCAAAGATCAACTACCAAGAATAAACGGTCTTGGAGGAGAAATGGTAGACAAGCTTCTAAAGTCAAGAGATTATCAAGATTTTCTTGACATGTCTTTGGAATTTGCAAAGTATGTTAATGTGATCACGCCAAAGATGGATGTTGTTATAAAAGATCTTCAAAGAAATGGTTTCAAGTGTGGTGTTGCAATGTTTGGAGAGACTGTATTTACACTAGTTCCAAAATCAAAAGAAGATCAGGTAATGAATATTTTGAAAAAGTATGATGGCATTGTCATCCAGTCAAAGATTGACAAAAGCGGAGCCAGAGTAAACCAGTGTTAATTCCAAAATCACATCCCAGGGCTGCATCCCTGCACATAAGAGAAAAGCTTGTCCAAGGGTATAGATCCGGTTTGGTTGTTGAAGAAGGCCTTATGGCTCATGGTAGAGGAGAGACATTTGACTATCTGATAGGAGAAAGGACATCAAAAAATGCTCTAAAAGCCATAAAAGCGGCTGCAAAAGCCCTTGTTTTGGCAAAATCTCCCGTAATTTCTGTAAATGGTAACTTTGCTGCATTATGCCCTAAAGAGATTGTAAATCTTGCAAAAGCAGTGAATGCAAAAATCGAGGTAAACCTTTTCTATGTTAGCGAAAAGAGGAAAAAAGCAATTGCAAATATCTTGAAGAAAAATGGCTCAAAAGAAATTTTGGGATTAGATCCGAGATCTTCACGAAAGATTCCAAAACTTGACAGTGCAAGACGAGTTGTTGATAAAAATGGAATGTTTTCTGCAGATGTAGTTCTTGTACCACTAGAAGATGGAGACAGAACCTTGGCATTGAAAAAATTTGGGAAAAAAGTAATCACCTTCGATCTTAATCCGTTATCACGAACAGCACAGTCAGCAGACATTACTATTGTGGATAATGTTATTCGTGGGATGGGGATTCTTATTGATGTTTCCAAAAAATTAAGAAAGAAAAAGAATCTCAAACAAGAAAGATTTAACAACAAAAAAAATCTTGCTGAAGTAATACTTGTGATTAAAAATAATCTTTGGAGAAGGGCACATGCCTAGGTCTGTAAAGGATATCACGTCAAAGAAGGATTCTACAAAGATTTCTGTGATTACTGCATATGACTACACTACTGCTTTACTTTGTGATAAAGCTGGAATCGATATTCTGCTTGTGGGAGACAGTGGTGGAATGGTCATGCTAGGATATGAAAATACAATTCCAGTTACAATGGAACAGATGTGTTTTTTTACAGAAGCTGTTAGTAGAGGACGACAAAATTCAATGATCGTTGCTGATTTGCCATTCATGTCCTATCAAGCAAGCAAATCTCAGGCAATAGAAAATTCTGGTAGACTAATAAAATCAGGCGCTGATGCAGTCAAACTAGAAGGCGGTCGTGAGGTGGCTGAAACAGTACGCGCTATTGTGAAAACAGGAATACCTGTCATGGGTCACATAGGATTACAGCCTCAAACTACGGTATTACAGGAAGGCTACAAGGTACAAGCAAAGACAAAGGATGCTGCATTAGAACTGATCGAAGATGCAAAAGCGTTGGAGGAAGCTGGAGCTTTTAGTATTGCATTAGAAATGGTTACACAAGAAGTTGCAAAGATAATTACTGATTCTATTAAAATTCCAACAATAGGAATTGGATCTGGTCCAGATTGTGATGGGCAAGTACTTGTCTTTCATGACGTGGTTGGCCTATATGAAAAAATAAAACCAAAGTTTGTTAAAAGATATCTTGAACTCTCGCAGGAAATTGTAAAAGCTGTTGAATCTTACAAAAGTGATATAACTTCTGGCAAATTTCCTTCTAAAGAACACTGCTTTTCTATAGACAAATCAGAGCTTGAAAGGTTGAAAAGAGAAATTGCGTGACCATCCATCACTTGATATTGTAAGCTCAGATGGTACTGAGCTTGCTGGGAAAAAAATTGTTTTATGTATCTCTGGAAGTGTTGCAGCATACAAATCAATTGAATTAGCCAGACTGCTAATGCGACACGGATCTGATGTTACTTGCGTTGCAAGTAAAGCTGCAACCAGTTTGATCAAGCCAAGCTATTTCAAGTGGGCAACAGGAAATGAGGTGATAACAAAACTTACTGGAGATTTAGAGCACATCAAGATTGCAGACTACAAAAGATCTGATATGATTATAGTTTATCCTTGCACTGCAAATACTCTTGGAAAATTGGCAAATGGAATAGATGATACACCAATCTCTACTGTTTTGAGCGTGGGATTTGGCTCAAGGATTCCAATTGTTGTGGCTTTGGCCATGCATGAGGCAATGTATGAAAATCCTGCAGTGAGAAAAAATACGGATTTTCTAAAAAATAAAGTGGATTTTGTTTCTCCTCAGATGGTTGAAGAAAAGGCAAAAGCTGCGGAACCTGAGCAAGTGCTTGATTTTGTTCTCAAAAAATTTGGTGTTTCATCTAAATTACGTGGAAAAAAGGTGCTCATCACTGCAGGACCTACCATAGAGTACATCGATCCTGTACG
>JAHEYZ010000017.1 GCA_023251295.1 Nitrosotalea sp.
AGCAATTGCGATTTAACAAACAAATTGGAATCTGCTTTGTTTGTAATCTTTTGGTAGTTTACCTATTATAGGAATCTTGTTTCCACAAAACTTACAGTTGTTGTTTTCATCCATGTTCCATCCCTGAATATCATAACCATATCTTTTGACTACAATATTGTTACACTGTGAACAGTAAGTGTGTTCAAGAGGATGACCTGGTACATTTCCTAAATATACATAAGATAATCCCTCCTTTTTGGCAACTTCGTAATGTTTTTCAAGTGTCTTTATTGGGGTTGACTCGAATTCCATCATTTTATAATCAGGATGAAATCGTAGAAAATGGATTGGCATTTCTGGACCAAACACATCATAGATGAATTTGCATAGCTTGGTTGCGTGTTCTATACTGTCTCCAACTTGTGGTACAACAAGATCTGTTATTTCGACATGGATCTTGGTTTTATCTCTAATTTCTATAAGAGTATCAAAGATTGGTTTTGGATCAGGAATGCCTATGTATTTTCTAGTAAATTGTGGTTCGGCATTACCCTTGAAATCTACAGTGATACAGTCAAGAAATTCTCCCATCATCTTTACTGTTTCTGGAGTATCGTAGCCGTTTGATACAAAAATATTGAAGAGGCCTTTGTTATGTGCAGCTACTCCACAATCGCGTGCAAACTCGATGAAGATTGAAGGTTCGTTGTAAGTGTACGCTATTCCATCAGCTTTTAATCTTAAAGCTTGGTTGGCTACATCTTCTGGTGTCATATCAACACCTTCTATTTTTCGTCTTTGACTAATGTCATAGTTTTGGCAGTACTTGCATAACCAGTTACAACCTGTAGTAGCTATAGAAAATATGCTTGTTCCGGGTCTATAATGAATAACAGGTTTTTTTTCTATCGGATCTACGTTTCCTGAAATTACTTTACCATAAACATACAACTGTAATTTTCCAGCTTCATTTCCTCTAATACCACAGAGACCTATCTGTCCTTTACCAATTTCACAATATCTTGCACATGCTGTGCATCTGACCTTATCGTTGGGTAGTTTTTCATAGAGGATTGCTTCCTTAGTCGTCATTTATTTTACTTCAGATTATCATATAAGCTATGATACTGCAGGAAGCTGAACCTTTTCTGGTTTTAGTTTACTAATTGCATTTAGTAAATCTTCTTGTGTTATCTTAATTGATTTAAGAGATTTTTCTTTGGTGTTTACAAATCGCTTTATCGCAGCAATTGCAGCTCTACTACATACTCCTTCAATTTCTGCCCCGCTAAATCCTTGAGTCTTTTCTACTAGTTGTAGAAAATCTACATCGTTAGCTAAGGGCTTCTTCTTTGTGTGTATTTTGAAGATATTTTCTCGTCCCTTTGTGTCAGGCAATGGCACTTCAATTATTCTATCAAATCTACCTGGTCTGAGTAGTGCAGAATCTATTATATCAATTCTATTTGTTGCGCCTATTACTACAACATTTTGTAATTCTTCAAGACCGTCAATTTCTGTAAGGATTTGTGATACAATCCTTTCAGTAACATGTGAATCAGACGTGCCAGAGCTTCGACTTGGCGCAATTGCATCAATTTCATCTAGGAATATGATGCATGGTGCAGCCTGTCGTGCCTTTCTAAAAATTTCTCTTACTCCTTTTTCAGATTCTCCTACCCATTTTGATAAAAGTTCGGGACCTTTTATGCTAATAAAATTAGATTCTGTTGTATTTGCTACTGCTTTTGCAATCAGTGTCTTTCCTGTACCAGGTGGACCGTACAAGAGAATTCCTTTTGGTGAAGAAACATCTGTGTATTCAAAAGCTTCTTTATGTTTCAATGGCCATTCAATGGCTTCTTGTAATTCTTCTTTAAGCGATTCTAATCCGCCAACATCATCCCATGTAATATTTGGGATTTGTACTATGACTTCTCTTAATGCTGATGGTCTAACCTCCTTTAATGCATCTCCAAAGTCTTCGTCATTAATTACAATTTTTTGTAGAATTTCTGAGGATATTTTTTCTTGTTCTAAATCTAATTCAGGTAAGATTCTTCGTAACGATCTCATTGCAGCTTCCTTTGCAAGAATCTCTAAATCAGCACCAACAAATCCATGAGTTATTTTTGCAATCTGATCTAGGTTGACTTTGTCATTTAACGGCATCCCACGTGTATGAATGTCAAGAATTTCTTTTCTTCCCTCCTCGTCTGGAATTCCAATCTCAATTTCTCTATCAAATCTGCCTGGTCTTCTTAGTGCAGGATCAATTGAATCAGGTCTATTTGTTGCCGCAATTACAACTACTTTGCCCCTAGATTTCATCCCATCCATCAAAGTAAGTAATTGTGATACAATTCTTTTTTCTACTTCACCTGTAACCTCTTCTCTTTTTGGTGCGATAGAATCAACTTCATCAATGAATATTATACTTGGAGCATTTTCTTCTGCTTGTTTGAATATATCTCTTAATCGCTCCTCGCTTTCACCATAATATTTGCCTATAATTTCTGGACCACTAAGTGAGATAAAATGAGAATTTGTTTCACCAGCAACTGCTTTTGCTAAAAGTGTCTTCCCTGTACCAGGCGGGCCATACATCAGTACTCCTTTTGGTGCTTCTACACCAAGCTTTTCAAATAATTCAGGATGACGCATAGGAAGTTCTATCATCTCACGTATTTTTTGGACTTCTTTCTTTAATCCTCCCAAATCATCATATGTGATTCTTGGTACAGATTGGTCTATTGCCTTAGTCATGCTGCCTAGTTTAAACTCAGTTTGGTCAGTTACTATAACTGGTTTTGAGGCAGGGATGGTACTTGTAATAATTAATTGAGTTTTTCCGCCCAATTGTGTTGTTACAATGAGTGTATCGCCAGTTGTTAAAACATGACCATCATAATTTGCTTGCATATATTCTTGTAATCCTTCGGCACTTAATTTTTCAATAGGTGACACAACCACTAATTGTGCTTCTTTAGCATCAACTTTTTTTATCGAAATTTTTTCTCCTATACCTGAACCTATATTGTGACGTGTTAAACCATCAATTTTGATTATTCCACTACCATAGTCCTCGGGAGTTCCTGGCCATAACTTTACGTGGCTTTTTCTATTACCTACAATTTCCAATATTTGACCAGTTTCCCATTCATTTTCTTCAACTGTTTTTGGGTCTACTACTGCAATGCCTTTGCCTACCAGTCTTTGGGAAACTTCACTAATTTTTAAAATAATTTCATTCATTACTTAATCACCATAAAAAAAGAGGTTTATTCAACCTCCACTGTCCTGCCTTTTGGTTTGTCCTCTTCCTTTAATCTGAAACTTACCTCAAGAATTCCATTGGCATAAATTGCCTTTACAGAATCTTCGTCTACTTTGTGTCTTATTGGTACTTTAGCATGATATTTTTTTTGATCATGCTCCGCATCAAGATTTACAGTACGACCTTCAACTACAATCTTAATGTCCTTTTTCTCAACACCAGGCATTTCAGCCACAAGTTTCAGAACTTTTTCTTTGTCGTCAACAAGAACATCAACAAAAGGTTCCCTTATATCAGATGATGGAAGAAGATTTGGCTTTACATTTCCAAATTCTTTAACTATTGGTTTTCCATCTGACCCCATGGTCATGGTATAACCATAGTAATAGGGACCAAATGTCTGGAGGTTGCTTGATTCTTTTAGATCCTCGAAGATGTCTTCAATGTCAATAAATTGTCTAGACATTCTTCTCCATAGGTTGTCAAATTCGTCTGTTATGAACATGTAATTTTCACTTATAGTTTGTAATGTACATGACATTATATAAATTTTATTATAATATATAGTATATAATTACATAAGACTATTATATATGACAGCATTTATAGTTCATTATGAGGGCTATAAATATCTCCGTGCCTGATGCAGTAAGGGAAATCATCACTAGAAATCGTTCAATTTATGATTGTGTAAAAATGGATCTGATTAATTACACTGCGCTTGCAGTAAAAGTTCAAAAAGATGTTGAGACCCAAGTTGGCGGCCCTGTAAATCTGAATACAATTGTTGTTGCAATCAAAAGATATGCGGATTCATTTGATGAAAAGGACGAAGTTCAAAATGAATCGGTCTTAAAGAATGCCAGACTTTCATTAACAGATGGTGTTGCTGACGTAAGATTCTCCACAAATGATTTTGAGATTGGAGATGCTGCAGATTTGATGAATAGATTCATGCAGATTGATCCTGATTATGAATTTTTTAGGTTAACAGATTCGTTTAGAGTATTGACTGAAGATGTTGAGGACGTAAGAAAATTATTGGCTTCTTTTCCAAACCAAAAAAACTTTTTCCAAACAGGATTAGCAAAAATTAGCATACACATCCCAAATACACAGAATAGATCAGACATTGTTTCTTATGTGTCTGAGATTCTACATGATGATGGAATAGAACTTGTTAATGCATATTTTGGCCAAGAAGACATAGTCATAGTTTTGCATGAAGAAGATGCTGCAAGAGCCTATAAAATTTTACGTTCAGAAATTTCTAAATAAAATAAATAAAATTTTTAATAAAAACACTATATCCCTAGTGTTTCAGGTTTAGAGATTTCAAGAAAGACTTTGTCGCCAACAGAAAGACCAAGTTCCTTGTATTCATGCATATCTAGTTTAATTGAGGTTATACCACCTGTTTGACCTAAAGTACCCCCAGACATCATCTTATTGAGACCCTTAACCATGTCATCCATATTAGAAAAACCCATCACGTTTGCACCAAAAGGTGACATTGGTTGACTCTGTTCTCTAAAGTCTTTTGGTGTAGATAGAGAGACTATCACATATGGTGCTCCGTCTGGCGAAGCGTCTATTCGTACGACTACGTATTCTTTCTTCATAGGATGGTGGAGTTTTTTATGATATTTTATTGTTCTCTTTAAAAAATCATCTGCTTTGATTTTTAGTGCAGTTTTAGTAAAATGGCCTATTTCTTTATCAGATATGATATAACCGGTAGATAGTCTGAAGTCAAATGCCCCAAGATATGAAAAGGATTTTAGTTCTAGGAAGGGGTTTTGTTAGGATTGAGTGTGCACGAAAATGGAACTAACTACGTTAGATTGTACTCGAGAATGTGTGTACTTTTAGAAAATCTAGAAGATGTGGGATATATGTTTTAATAGGATCCCCTTAATTTTTCCTCCGCAATTTTTGATTTATCTATTGCATGAAAAATTCTATGGAACCACAATCTTCGCACATGATAGCAGATGCATGTTTCTGTTTAAACAAACCTTTGGAAATGATTATGTTTGTTTTATATTCTTCCATTTCTGAATTACATTTGCTGCACGATTGATTCGTGATTATTTCTTGGCTTTTCATAACCAGTAATTTGCTTTTTAGAGAATAAAGGATCGTCTGTCATTTTATAAAATTACTGGTATCCATTTTTGGGAATATTTTTAAAAAATCATAATTTTGGTATATTACTAACATCATAAAATTTTCAAATGAGTTATAATTTTCGAGGCAAGTGCCTAACTAGAATTTGTTGATTCAGGTTTTTGTTTATTAACTTGCTTTTTTCTTTTGATTACTACAATGATTGCAACAGCAGCACCTATAGCAACACCAATGCCTATAATAATATTGTTCATTCCAATATCAGACGCAGATATAACATCACCGTAAGAGGACTCAGGTTTTTGTTTCAAAGATTTTTCAAATGAATCCAGTACATTGTCAAAGGTTGCTAGATTTGAATCAAAATTCTTTTCTTGGTTTGTATAAGTAATGGTGTAGAATTTGTTGTCGTTTTCAAATACAATTTCTTTATATTTTATTATGAAAATTTTGTCTTGTACAGAAAATCCACCTTTTGCCTGTGTTACATGTGTGTTGAAACCACCAAGATTTTTGTTTTCTTCGGAAAGAATCGAGAGTCTCCCAGAATCAATTATGGGTTGCAGATTTTTTCTTGTGTCTTTCACATGTTGTTCAAGTGAGGTTTTATTTTTGTCTTCAATAAGAAAAGCAATTACCGCGTTGAATTCTTTATCTTGTGGATCCACTACAATAACATCTGGTGTTTGAGGTTGTGTTTTTGGTGGTTCCTGTAAAATCCATCCCTTAGGTGCTTGAAATGAAAATCCATATAATGTGTTTGAATAGTTTCCTTCATTAAATGTTGAATGGGAAATAATGCGTTCTGGTTCCCCAAGATTTAATGTATCAGAAATTTCTGAGAGATTTTTAATCTTTATGCTATGAATTGTTGCCGAATCTAGATCAAGTGGAGCATCCAATGGCATTCCACTTGTTGCATTATGGTTTGTTCCAATGGATGATATTGAGTCAAGTACGTCGTAGCTTTCCTGTGTAATTAGTCTACCAAATACAGTATACTGTTTATCAAGAAAGGTTGAATCTTTATGCACTATGAAAAATTGTGAGCTGGCACTATTAGGATCCCTAGCCCTTGCCATTGACACAATTCCCCGCATGTGTTTAATGTCATTAAATTCTGCTTCAATGGTTCGATTCGAGCTTCCTGTGCCCCATTGTTGTATAAGACTATCATCTTTGGATAAAGGATCACCACCTTGAATCATAAAATTAGGAATAATTCTATGAAATTTTGTTCCATCGTAAAATCCATTCTCGGTGAGATTTATGAAATTTTCAACAGTTTTTGGAGCATCAACGGGAAAAAACTCCATTACCATATTTCCAAATTTTGTTTCGATCACAGCTACTTGAGAATCTGCAAAGTCTAGTGGAACAAAACTTACAAAAACCAAAAAAATGATAGCAATTGTAAATATCTTAAAACTCAATACATGAATATCTTTTCATCTTCAATAAAAACTAACTATTAAACATTGGTTTTTAATGAGCAAATTCAATACAGTTTTATGGATTTTGATGAGAATATCCAAACTCATATTCTTTCTGTTTGGTGTGAAGAAAAGAAATTTTTTCAACATGGAGTTGAAGGAATGCTTTTTTTGACTGAGAAGCATCTAATGTTTGTAACAAAAACCGAAGCTAAAATGAGGTGGTGGGCAGCCGCAGTAGAAAGACAGATTCGTAATTTGTTAAACTCAAAAAATATCATGATTCATCATGATGGATATGATGTTAAAGAACTTAGATTGGACCTAGAAAATAAAAAAAACATGGAGATTCCATTTAATCTAATTTTAAATGTTAGTTCTGAAGAAAAATCTTGGGGAAGTATATTGAATTTAGAGATAAAAAAGGAAGATAAAACAAAAAAATATCGATTTTCAATTGTGAGTGGATGGGTAAAATACCCTGCAAAGGATCCAATAAAATTCATGAAAGCAGATTGGAATCCTTTTGTAGATTATATTAAAAATAGACAAAAGGTTACGGATTAGAAAATGGGTGAAGTATATGCCGTAGGAGTAGGTCCTGGTTCCCCAAGATATATCACTGATGCTGTAAAAGAGGCCATACTTTATTCTGAGATAGTAATAGGTTACAAATACACTCTAAAAACAATAGAGCGTCTTTTGTTAAATAAAGAAGTATATGAAATAACAATGCAGAACCAAGAGGAAACATATCAAAAAGTTGCAAAAAGCTTGGGGGATAAGACTTGTGTTATTCCATTTACTGGTGATGTGAATTTCTCAGAATCAGAAGTTGTAGATAGATTATTTGAAATATTTGGTAAAGTGCAAATTATTCCTGGAATCAGTTCTGTTCAGGTGGCTGCAGCAAAAGCTTGTATTCCCCTAGATAAAAGCAGGGTGATTACAATGCATGTAACTTCAAGCATTGAAGAAGAAAAACTTGAGTTGCAAAAAGCCCTACTAGATGGCTATAGTGTGATATTGGTTCCAAGACCTTGGCCAAAAGATCCAGCAAAAAATTTCATGCAGTCAGAAATAGCACTGTACCTAAAAGAACGTGGTTTTGATACATCCAAAATCAAAGTTCATGTTTATGAATTTTTGACAATTGAGAAAGAAACCTCATTTATAGGAATGTTAAAGGATTTAGAAGGCAAACAGTTTTCCGATCTTTCTGTAATGGTTATTAATCAATACAAACCAAAATCATACATAAATTTTAGGACAAATTAGTTTCCAGCTTTATCCAAATATTTGTTTTTAATATCAAGTGCAGTTTCGGTGTTTTTACCAAGCGATGTTGATTTTTCCTCAGGAAGTGTAATTATAACCCCATCCATCCACGAGTATTTAGAGTCAAAGAATCTGGTAATGCCTGTATCTCTAATTGTTGCGTTAAAAGTTTGACCAGGTACAATATCACCACTGTTTATTTTATTATCAGGTTTGAATGGTTTTCCTGGTGAAAAACTAGCAATTCCACTTAAAATTGAGTGAGATACAGAATCTTCATTTTTCCAGACAATTGTAGTACCAGGAGTAATTGTTATTGTGTCTAAAGAATAATATTTTATGTTCCCAGGATCTGATGAGCCAGACAGTATGTTGATTTGAATAATCTTCTCTTGAGTTGGTTTTTCCTCTTCAATGTGTACTACGGGACTACCAACGATCTTTGCGATATAAACTAGTTTCATGGACTCGTCATTAACTTTTAATCTTCCTGTAAAGCTGTAAACAATACCATCAACACTATCCTCAACAAGTCTACCAAAGAGAGTGGTTAAAGTTTTATCCCCGTTTGAATTTTCCATGTTACCAGAGAATCTTAGAAACTTACCATCAGACAATACCGTTCCTGCCCAACCATCAGAAGCAATATAATCATTATTTGAAATTGATATTATTCCATCCTTAATATTCAGTTTAATTTTATTATTAACAAGTTTATTTGTGGAGAATTGAAGGTCTAGTTTTGAATCATCAATAGAGTCCTTTGTAATGACAAAACCATTTCCTTGTAGTAAATAGATACCATTTGGAAGTAGTTTGGCATCTGCTTGTTGTGATGAATTGATAAGAATGATTCCCGTAATTAAGATAAATAAGAAAACAAGAAATTTCATCGTCTAATTAAAACCCAAAGTTGTATTTAATAAATGGTCTTAATAATTTAGACAGGTTAGGCAATTCCACCCTATGAATTTGGAAATTCGGGGTTGGAACCAAATTGCTCCATCATTGCATGTTCAATAAACCCACCGACAAGTAAGAGTGCTATTGCTATTCCCACTTCGATAGTGATAGTTCGTAGTTGTGGTTTTATTGGAATTTTTTTGATAATGGTATGAATTAGAAGGAAACTCCTTGACATTCCTAAGGAATATGCAGCAACTTCCATCACCCCAAAAGGTGAAAGAAAGAGTACGCTTAAAGCTGGAATATTTTCAAGCTCTGGATATGATATGGTTAGTGCGCTAAAGGCAAAACCTGTAGACCATGCAGCAAATGCTCCCCATATAGCACCAGCACCTGGAATAAACATTGGGAGACCTATCATTGCGTTGTGGATAAAGATCCCAATCGCATCGATTCCTTCTATTGATAATTGAAATTCTTCAAGGAATGCCATTGCTTCTTCATCAGAAACAATCATTTCGGACCCAATAGAAAATGCCCCGCTAAATATTCCAACAAAAATAAGAAATATAATTATTCTTTTTTTTCTAGTCATGATTTTATTTTAAAGAAGTAAGTGTATTTGAGGGTTAGCTTGAGCAGATTTAATTAAAAGTTCAATTATCTGACCTTGATGAATGAAAATGCATCCTCTGCACTAAAATACGCTTTAAGTAAAGGATTTCAAATTCATCCAGATGCGTTTAAGGTTTTGGAAAAGATTGACTCAAAAGAGTTAGAAATAATAATCAAACGTGTTGTGCGTGAGAAAGCAAAACAGAATTTGTTTTTGATAAATCAAAATGATTTGAAGATGTTTGTAGGTTCTGAAATTGATGAAAATGTTGAGAATAAACATGAAATTTTATCTGATCCAACAAAAAAAATTACCTCAGCAGAGGGGATTGAAGGTTTTGGGGTTTTGTTTGCCAGTAGGTATTCAAAACTATTGAAAATAATATCTCAAAGGGCACAAGCAAAAAAACTAATACAAATAGACATTGTAAAAGGAGGCAAGCCAAAAGATGAGGTTTTTGTGGGTGGGCTACTTATGGACCGTAAAATAGAACGTGATGTTACAAAATTGATTATTGATGATCCTAGTGGATCACTTGAAACATTAGTTTTTAATAAAGAGATACAACCAATAGCAAACTCACTTTTGGTAGACCAATTTATTATGCAAAGTATTACTAGTGGAAAAAATGGTGGATTTGTAACAAAAGAGATCGTCGTTCCAGATGTTCCGGATCACGTAACAAATCGTTCAAAAACGGAAACGTATGCAGTTTTGATATCTGATTTGCATGTAGGTAGTAAGTATTTTATGGAAAAAGAATTTGGAGATTTTGTTTTTTGGCTTTCAAGTCCTGATCCAATTGCAAAAAAAATTCGTTTTGTCTTAGTTTGTGGAGATGTGGTAGATGGTGTTGGAATCTTTCCCAATCAAGATAAGGAGCTTCTTTTGGTTGATATTGGTCAGCAGATGGCTAAGGCTGCTCAATTGCTTGACAAAATCCCAAAACACATCAAAGTCTTTATTATTCCAGGAAATCATGATCCTGGTCGAAGGGCTCTTCCACAGCCTGCTATACCTGAAAAACACAATTTGGATTTGTGGAATAGAGAGAATTTTTTCATGATTGGTAATCCATCAGTAATTTCATTAAATGGTGTCAAAGTTTTGATGTTTCATGGCCAAAGTTTGGATGATGTTGTTGGAACCACACCTGGTTTGAGTTATTCTCAACCAGCAAAAGCAATGAGGATGTTGTTAAAGGCTAGACATCTAAGCCCGATTTATGGGAAACGAACACCGATTGCCCCCGAAACGGAAGATATGATGGTAATTGATGAAGTTCCTGACATCTTTCATTCCGGACACATCCATGTTGTTGATTTGGATATGTACAAGGGTACATTGATAGTAAATTCTGGAGCGTGGCAGACTCAAACTACATATCAAGCAAGTGTAGGAATCACCCCAACTCCTGGAATTGCAGTTATTGTAAATCTGGCTACGCTCAAAGTTTTTACAAAAAGTTTTGTAGACTAGACTGGATATTGTTATAAAACATCTGTTAAGACAAGATCGTCTTTGAATGCTTTTTTTATGACGTCGGGTTGAACTGTTAGGTTATATTTTTTTGTCCTACCATGCATTCCTTGGTGGACTATTTTACCTGTAATCAGACCCGAAAGTTCAATATCTCCTAGGATTTGGGTAACTCTTCTTTGGGTTATCTCTCTTTGTCGTGTAGCCTTACAAAGCCCTTTGTAGGCTTGAAATATCTCCCCTGTGGATGAGCCTTTGGCTCTCATTACCGCAACTATTAGTAATTTTTCATGTAGTGGATAAGAGTTTAATGCGGTGGTTTCTTTGTCTTCCTCCATTTTTTGTGAAGCTCGTCTGATGTGGTCTTCTTTCACAGTCTCTGATTGCTCTCTCTCAGCCAATTCTCCTGCAACACGTAAAAGATCTATTGCTCTTCTGGCATCACCATGTTCTTGCCCTGCCATTGCTGCACATAGATTTAATGCGGCGATGTCGACGGTACCTAGAATAAAAGCTGTTTTAATTCTATCCAAAAGAATCTCTTTAATTTGTTCCACAGTATAGTTTGTAAAGACGATCTCTTCTTCACTAAGACTACTTAACACTCTAGGATCAAGTCTTTCTTTAAAGGTCAAATCATTTGAAATTCCAATTAGGGTAAGGGAACCAGTCTTTAACCTTTCATTTGCTCTTGTTAAGTTATATAGAATGTCTTTACCGGTTTTTGAAATTAGTTCTGCTAAATAATCAATCTCGTCTATAACAAAGACTGCGTTTGTAGAATTTTTTTGGATCACATCTAAAAGTCTGTTGAATACCCCACTAATTGACAGTCCAGTAGTGGGTAACTCTTTTTGTGTTTTCAGCCCTAACTGCCTTCCAAAACTTACTAATAATCCATAGAGTGTAGTTTCGTCTTTAGCATTGGTATAAACTAATTTAATTGGAAAATCGCTTTTCTCAACACGTTTTTGGATTTTTGATAAGACTGTTTTTACTACTAATGTTTTTCCTGTACCTGGTTTCCCATAAACAAGAAGATTTGATGGTCGTGATTTTTTTAAAATGGGTAAGAGTGCTTGGGTTACCTTTGCAAGTTCGTTATCTCTATGTAATATTACATCTGGGATGAATGTAAAATGCAATACGTCTCGTTTTTTTAAAATAGATCGTCCATTAGTTGCATCATCAAGTAATTTATCTACAGGATCATGGTTTATCATTTACACACACCTGTATTTCCTCTGTATGCCATATTGATTCTATCTTAGGATAATCTAATTAGAATAGAATCACTAAACCAAATTTAGTATATCATTAATTATTTTTATTTTCTTTTTAAAAAAAATATTTTTAATAAAGCTAGAGTGGAAAGTATGGTGTGTGGGTCTACACAAAACTGGTTAACTATTTGTTAAATTGTTGTTAAGATAACGCACTAAAAAGGCAAATTTGACCCCTTTATTTCCACTCCAGGCATGAATGCTGGTCTTAACAATGTTAAGGTGCCTAAACAGACCCCTTTATTTCCACTCCAGGCATGGATTAATCATAATATGGGTTGGAGAGGGAGTTATTTTGTTAATATTGGGAAAATGGCTAGTCATTGGCTAGGCAGTGAATGTTAACAAACTTACTGGTTAACAAATCTTCTTTGATCCATTCAAGTGTTAACATGTTAACCGGATCGATCACGATGGCCAAGAAAAGGATCAAAATAGACCTAGAAGACACAGATGGAGCCAAGTACAACTTTAGTGTAGAAGGGAATGTGACTAGAGATAAGATACTAAAAATATTTGAATTAATGGATTTGATCAACATTGAGGAACCGCAAAACACACCAGCATTAGACTCGGTTGGCTCTAAGATCTGGAATATTATAGACAAACGGTTTCCTATGGGGAAATTCACCTCATCCGAAGTCCTCGAGAAATATGAGGATGATTATGGAGAACCAATCAAACTTAGTATTATCTCCACATATCTTTTCAGGTTTGCCTCAAAAGGTAAAGTGGAAAGAACAAAACAGGGAAGAGAATGGGCCTATCAATTAGTAAAGATTACACAAAGACAACCTAATTCATTAACAAAATAACTATTTCATGTAATCAATACTTTCTTTAGTATGAGGTGGTCTTGGTTCATCATGATTTTTACATAATCTCCCTTTTGTAGTTCAAGAAACTTCCTAAATTGTATAGGAATAGAGATTGTACCTCCAGACGTGATCTTTACCAACTCTTCATTCTGTTGCACAGTCATAATCATAAATAATTAATTTATATATTAAATATTTTATTGTTTTATAAAATTAATAATTGAATCATAATTTAATGAGTAATTCAAGTTTTTCATTTGAATTATTGTTATGGAGTTAATTTTACCAAACCAAGCTTAGTTTTTCCCTTATCTGTTATGTAATAGGTAAATGGTTTAGTTTTCATATTTCTTTCAACAAAACCTTCCTCGAAAAGCTTCTTCATCATCCGTGATGTATGCTCGCGAGTTCTACCTATTGTGATTTGTATGTCACGTGATGTCATAGGTTTTTCTGTGATTAGTTTCAAGACATAATCCGTAGCACTACCAAAATTCATGTTACGCATACGATCCTTTTGTGGTTCTTCCACGACTACAATTTCCTCTTGTTCGGGGTTGGTAGATTTCCTCTCAAGTTTAACAGGAATGTCCAAAGTACTTACATCACTATCTAATTCCAAAGAATCCATTCGTATTTTCATATCAATTAACTGGTTCTCATAATATTGAAGTCGGTCGGTATAGGATCTTATCTGTTCAGATTTGCTCTTAATTAGAGGTTTTACCTTATTGTATATCACGATGGCAAACAAACCACCAATAAATGCAATAAAAATGCCTATT
Organism: Nitrosotalea sp.; assembly: GCA_023251295.1. GTDB lineage: Archaea > Thermoproteota > Nitrososphaeria > Nitrososphaerales > Nitrosopumilaceae > UBA8516. The sequence goes on from JAHEYZ010000017.1 coordinate 13,988, forward strand.
AACACATCTATATCAGGAATCTCTACCAACATCACAGAAATTCATAAAAGAATGTGATTTATCATATTTGAGCAACTTTTTTTCACAGAACACACATCAATCACAACATAGAAAATATCATACAATGTAATAATATTCTAATCAAATAAGGGCAAAAATCACAACCTACAGGCACGATTTACTAAGGCGTCAATCACAGAGATGATTTCATACTCTCTTTCGGGGAAAACATCACCATTTTGTATCACAGAAACTTGCTCAGAGAGTTTGTTTATCACATCAATATCTTCAGGAATGAGCACTCCTAGACCCTTAAGAAGGATAACCGAAAAATACAATCCTAGTAATTTATCCCTAGATTGATTTACCTGCCTATAATATGCACCCTTTGTAATACTAAAGTTAGTTTTTTGAATGTTTAATTGATTTAAAATAATTTCAATTTGTCTTTCTGTAAACAATGATTTTTTTATCATTTGTTTAATAATATTATTAAAAACTGGATTTGAGGATTCGGCCATAGCTATACAATTCTGTATATCATATTTGTGTTAAACTTTAAAAAGTTCACTATTAACCTGTCTTATGAAAAGCGTAGAGAGTTATCTCAAGGCTACTCTCAAGAAAAAGAAAGCATTACTCTTTGTTCTCATAGATTCGGAAGCATCAGAGATAAAATCAACTGTAAAACTTGCAAAAGATGTTGAGAAGATTGGGGCCGCAGCAATTCTTGTTGGAGGATCATCTGCTACGGATCAAATTGGTATGGCCGAAGTTGTTAAAAATTTAAAAAAATCAATAAAGATTCCAATCATACTTTTCCCTGGAAATGTTACTGGTGTGGTTCCAAATGCTGATGCAATCTTGTTTAGCTCACTATTGAATTCTGAGAACCCTTACTACATCTCTCAAGCTCAGGCACTGGGGGCGCCAAACGTTCTCAAATTCGGTTTGGAAGCACTTCCAACTGCCTATATCGTGATAGGTGAAGGAACATCAGCTTGGTTTGTAGGTGCGGTGAGAAGCATACCCTTTGACAAAGCAAACATTGCTGCAATGTACTCTCTCTCAGCACAATTCCTTGGTATGAGATTTGTTTACCTTGAAGCAGGTTCAGGGGCTTCCTCTCATGTTAAACCAGAAATGATACGGGCAGTGCGTAAGGTATTCAAAGGCTTTTTGATCGTGGGCGGTGGAATACGAAACTCTTACACCGCAGGGGAGATTGTAAAAGCAGGTGCTGATGCCATTGTGATAGGGACTCTTGCAGAAAGGGGAGGCAGTAAAGTCCTAAACGATATCATCAAAACTATCCAGAGTGTAAAGAAATAACATGTCTGAGAATGTGGTGTTGCGTTTACGTGAAATTCCAATGCCTGATTATTATGTTGATTATTATACAAAAATCTCAAACACCGTCTTCTCCATATTTGAAAAATCGGCAGCTGCAAAATCCACCCTACACGACTCATCTGTAATGGTAGAACCAAAGATTGCATTTGACCTTGCAGACCGCGTCTCAAAAATGCATGAAATAGACGTGACCGAACATCTCAGAGTGTTGATACAAACTACCACAAAGGAGCTTGCTGCACTAACACTTGCTGAGGAAATTGCCCTTGGTAAATACACCAGCTCCGATTCTTCATTAGAAGAAAAGCTAGACATGGCAGTAAGAGTAGCTCTTGCCATAGTTACAGAAGGGGTAACCATAGCCCCATTGCAGGGGATTCATGAGGTAAAAATAAAACAAAACCGTGATGGCTCTGATTACCTATCTATTTCCTTTGCAGGACCAATAAGGTCCGCTGGTGGAACTGAAGCTGCATCCACGATGCTAATTGCAGATCATGTTAGAAAGATAGCCAGCCTAGAAAGATATCAAGCAAACTCATTTGATGATGAGACGGGAAGGTTTGTTGAAGAATTAAGACTATATGAAAGGGAAGCAGGCAACTTTCAATACCATGTTCCAGATGAGGACATTATTTCTGTAATATCAAATCTTCCGGTTGAACTAGACGGTGTTGATACCGATCCAATTGAGATTGTTAGTCATAGAAACATGGCCAGAATTGGTACAGATAGAGTAAGGGGTGGAGCATTAAGAGTCCTAAATGATGGCTTGATTGGCAAATCTAGGAAATTACTAAAACTCATTGATTTGTATAAATTAGATGGTTGGGGGTGGCTAAAGGATCTCAAGGGAGCAATCCAAACTGGTGATGAGGATGCAGCAGCCCACAGGATGAGAGAAGTCATAACTGGCAGATCCGTACTTTCAATGCCAAAAAAACTTGGAGGATTTAGACTACGATATGGTAGAGCCTGCAACACAGGTTTTGCGTCAATTGGGATCCATCCTGTTGTGGCTGAAATTCTGGATCATACCATAGCAGTTGGTACGCAAATCAAACTTGATACTCCTGGTAAGGCTTCAACAATTGCTTTTGTAGATTCAATTGATACTCCGATCGTTAGACTAGTAAATGGAAATGTTGTTAAAATTCAAGACACTGCACATGGAATCAGTCTAAAGGGACAGATTGAAAAGATACTCCATCTTGGTGATATCCTAATTAGTTATGGGGATTTTTTGGAAAACAATGCTGAGCTTATTCCAACTGGTTATGTAGAAGAATACTGGGCAGCAGAACTGAAAGAAAAACTCAGAAAATATGAGTCAGAAGACACACAATTACAGCAATTTCTCTCAAAGACCCCAAGCTTGGACGAAGCACTCAAACTCTCCTTGGATTTTGATATTCCACTTCACCCTCACTACCTTTACTTTTGGGAGCAACTATCGCCTGAGGAGTTTGAGCAAATACTATATCCTCAAAGTGCAGAACCAGAATTAATAACTTACCAAAAAAATGGTAAACAAATACTAGAAAAACTTGGTGTCCCCCACGAAGTTTCTGGGGAATCTGTTTTACTAAAATCTACAGAAGCTAGAGTTTTCTATAATCTGTTATTTAGAAAACCAATCCAGTTTGATGGATCACTTACTGTGCCCCAGATGATCACACAAACCACTAAAATCAAAATTCGGGATAAATTTTCAACAGCAATAGGGGTTAGAGTAGGAAGACCAGAAAAAGCTGCTGAAAGAAAAATGAAACCCCCAGTACACACACTCTTTCCTGTAGGCAGCAAAGGCGGTGCATCACGTGATTTGATCAAAGCTTCAAAACAACCTAACTTTTACTGCAATATCAGTAACAGAATATGCAAAAACTGTAACGAGCCATCTATTGGTATAGCCTGCTCAAAATGTGGTAACAAGACATCAATAATTTTCATTTGCCCTAATTGTAGAGCAGAACTTGATTCTGATTTTTGTGGTAAATGCAAGAAAAAAGGAGCCTTGCATGGCTACAAGGCCTTTCCTCTCAAGGAACAACTGCTTTTATCTCAGGAAAAGACAGGCATTCGGGTTCAGGAGCCGTTTAAGGGAGTACGCGAACTTATCAACCAAGACCGAATTGCAGAACCACTTGAGAAGGGAATCATTAGGCAAAGCCTAGGTCTTAGTGTGTTCAAAGACGGCACAATTAGATTTGATGCAACCAACGCACCACTAACTCATTTTAAACCCAGATGGATTGGAACACCACCTGAAAAACTTGTAAAGTTTGGGTATACTCATGACATTGATGGAAAACCACTTGTTAGTATAGATCAGACAGTTGAGCTCATGATGCAAGACGTAATCATTCCTTATGATTGTGGAGAATATTTGGTAAAGACATCACAATACATCGATAAAGAATTGGAAAAACTGTATGGTCATCCTACATTTTACAAAATTAAAAACAACGATGATTTAGCAGGGCATTTGATAATTGGGCTAGCTCCTCACACTTCAGTTGGAATCGTAGGGCGAATAATAGGATATACTAACACACATGTCTGTTACGGTACACCAGTATGGCATTCTGCAAAAAGACGAGATGCGGATGGAGATGCTGACTCTATTATGCTTTTGATGGATAGCTTGCTTAACTTTTCAAGACAGTTTCTATCCGATAGAATAGGTGGTTTAATGGATGCGCCGCTATTGATACAACCAATAGTCATACCACAAGAAGTTCAAAGACAAGCACATAATTTTGAGGTGGAAAAATCACTACCGCTCTCATTTTTCGAAGCAACACTAGCAAAAGAAAAAGCAAGTGAGGTAGTGGGGGTTGAAACCCTCAAATCAAGATTGGAAACAGAAAAACAGTTTTACGGACATTATTTTACACACCAAACATCAACACTTACGACATCCAGATCTAGAAGTGCATATTCTACATTAGGCTCACTCTTGGAAAAACTTGATATGCAAATTAGAACAGCCGATATTATTGATGCTGTAGATCCAAACGAAGTGGTATCTATGGTAATGACAACTCATTTGTTGCCAGATATTATGGGTAATCTCAGAGCATATTCCGGGCAATCATTCAGATGTACTACCTGTGGTGCAAGCTACAGGAGAATTCCACTCTCGCATATTTGTAACGAATGTGGCAACAAACTCATACAAACAATGACAAGACCCTCTGTGAAAAAATATCTCAAACTTGCAAAAAGATTACTTGGTAAATATCAAGTAGATCCATATTTGAAGGGAAGAGTCCTTGGTTTACTAGATGAATTAGAATTAGTTTTTGGGAAAGAGGAAAGTGATCAAGCTCTTCTTACTGACTATGCTTAACGTAATTTGATGTACTCATAGGCACCAATCTTATTATCAAAACAATAATGAACTTTTTGATAGCCTTTTCTAAATGACTTGACTTCAGACGTAACTTTCTTTTTATCTTTTTTATCCACTACTACCTTTTTGATAAATTCTGCTACCTGTTTCATTTCTGACTCTTTCATTCCAAGTCTAGTAAGCTCTGCAACCCCAAGTCTAATACCTCCAGGATGAAAGTAATTCCTACCCGCTTTGATATCGCCAGGAATAAGCTGCCTATTTACAATAATGTTGGCCTTCTCAAGATCTGACTCAATTATACCACCATCACCAAATGAAAGTACATTTAGTACAATTTGATGAGATTTAGTGAATCCTCGTTTTTCTCCTAAAACTCCAAAACCAAATGAGTTCAAAGCTTCTGCTAATGCCTTTGCATTCTTTACCACCTGAATTGCATACTTTTTACCAAACTCAATCATTTCCGCAAATGCAATAGCTTTTCCAGCTACATGGTGAAGATGATGATTGCTAGTCATACCAGGAAATGTAGCTTTTTTGATCTCTTCAGCATATTTTTCAAAAGATACAACCATTCCTCCTTGCGGTCCAAACAATGTCTTATGAGTGCTCATAGTCATTGCATCTGCCCCTTCTCTTAATGGATCTTGAAATTGGCCACCGGCAATAAGTCCAGCAACATGTGCACCGTCATAGTTGATAAAAATCTTGTATCCCTTTAGAAAATCTGCAAGTTCTTTGACGGGATGGGGAAACAAAAAAACCGATCCACCAAACATAGCAAGTTTTGGTAGTCTGCCAGCTTTTTCAAGCTCAATAACTTTTTGTTTTGTCTTATCTACATCAAGTGACATCTCTTCTACATCAAATGGATAAAATTCAATATCCAATCCATGCACAAGACCCGCTGTACCAGAATGTTCTTTCTTACCATGAGAAATGTGACCTCCAGACGGAATAGACGGGGCAAGCATGATATCGCCCGGATTTGTAAATGCCGAATAAATAGAAAGATTTGCTACAACTCCAGAAATTGGTCTCACATCAACAAACTCTGCTCTAAACAATTTTTTGGCAAGATCAATGCACTTGAATTCTACTTTATCAATATAGGTGCAACCGGCATAAACACGCTCCCCTGGCCAACCTTCCGCGTACCTGTTTGCAAAATCAGAAATAGTGGCCTCTCTTACTGCCGGGCTAGGAACATTTTCACTTGCAATGAGAGGAATTGAATTTGCAAACCAATTATTATGTTCTTTTAGCATAGATAACACCTCTTTATACGATTCCCTAGGAGAAGATCGTGTCATGCCCTGAGGTTGAATTATCCTAATTTAAAAACATCGAATTAGAATTTTAAAAAATTGTATTTCGTTAAAAATTTAGTTTAAAAAAGATATAAAAAGGGAAAAAATGGCTCTAGTACAACATGGGTATGCAAAATGCACAAGGCGGGATTCCTGTTGTTATATTAAAGGACGGAGCTCAACAGACAAAGGGCCGTGATGCTCAGAAAAATAATATCACAGCAGCAAAACTAATTGCTGAAATCGTACATACGAGTCTTGGTCCAAGAGGGATGGACAAAATGCTTGTAGATTCTTTAGGCGATGTTACAATTACTAATGATGGAGCCACAATTTTAAAAGAGATTGATGTTCAGCATCCTGCTGCAAAAATGCTTGTCGAAATTTCAAAAACAACCGATAATGAAGTAGGAGATGGAACCACATCTGCTGTAATTCTTGCAGGCGCACTTTTAGAAAATGCAGAATCTCTGATAAACCAAGAGGTTCATCCTACCATAATTGTAGACGGATATAGAAAAGCCGCACAAAAAACAATTCAATTATTAGAAAAAATGGCAGATAGGGTACAACCAACTGATAAAGAAATTCTTGGAAAAATTGCAAGGACCTCGATGCAAACAAAACTTGTTAGAAAGGATTCTAACAGTTTATCCGATATGATAGTAAAAGCTGTACTTGCAGTAGCAGAAAAAGTCGAAGATGAATACAGGGTAGATATTGATGATATTAAAGTAGAAAAGAAGGCCGGTGGTTCAATAAAAGATACTCTTCTTACAAAAGGAATTATTCTTGATAAAGAAGTAGTTCATGGCGGAATGCCAAAAAAGATTTCTAATGCCAAAATTGCTTTAATTAATTCTGCCCTAGAAATTGACAAGACTGAATTCGATGCCAAGATAAACATTTCAAGCCCTGACCAAATGAAATCGTTCTTGGATGAAGAAAACAAAATGATCAAAAACATGGTTGACAAAGTTATAGCATCAGGTGCCAACGTACTGTTTTGTCAAAAAGGAATTGATGATATTGCACAACATTATCTTGCAAAAGCAGGCATACTTACAGTGAGACGAATAAAAGAAAGTGATCTTACAAAACTTGCAAAAGCAACAGATGCCAGAATCGTAACTAATCTTGATGATTTATTTGAAAAAGATTTAGGCTCTGCAGAAAACGTTGAAGAAAGAAAAGTTGAAACAGACAAATGGGTTTTCGTAGAAGGCTGTAAACATCCAAAAGCAGTGACAATTCTTGTACGAGGCGGTTCACAGAGAGTAGTTGATGAAGTTGAAAGATCAATTCATGATGCACTCATGGTTGTTAAAGATGTCATAGAAAAACCATTGATCGTGGCTGGTGGTGGTGCTCCAGAAACCTATGCAGCAACAAAACTAAGAGAATGGGCAAAATCACTTGAAGGCAGAGAACAACTTGCTGTCGAAAAATTTGCTGACTCGCTTGAAGTTATTCCTATAACCCTTGCAGAAAATGCTGGTATGGATCCCATTGATACTTTGACATCATTACGTTCAAAACAATTGAAAGGAAACAAATGGACTGGAATAGATGTAATGAAGGGAATTGTTGCAAGTATGCATTCAACTGATATCTTTGAACCACTTTCTGTAAAAATCCAAATCATCTCATCTGCTACCGAAGCAACATCAATGATTCTCAGAATTGATGATGTGATAGCTGTTGCAAAGTCAAGTGGTCCACCAGGTGGTGGAGAAGGCATGGGCGGTATGGGTGGAATGGGAGGCATGGGCGGGATGCCTGGTATGGGCGGAATGCCACCAATGGACATGTAAAAGCTTTACAAGAAAACTTTTAATTTTACTACAAGATTTATTTGGAATTATTTATACAACATTTTATGCAAAAAAGTAACTCGATTCTTACTGGAGTAAAATTTGTGTATTTGGTGTTCTTCTTTGCCTTACTTTCAGGAATATTTTATCCAATAATTGAGCAAAACGCAGACGCGACTGAGGTTGTTGCTGGAATGTTAATCCTTTTTGTAGGTCTTGGAGGAGCATGGTGTTTGTATAAAGCCAGTATATCAGAAAAAAGAAAAATGATTTACTTGATTGCAGGATTTGTAATTCTAACTATTGCGCTATTCCTAATATTCTACATTTCTGGAAGGATATAATCTAGATATCAAAATAGAGATAAAACTCATGAGGATGAGGTCGTATTGATACCTCTCTCTCGTCTTTTCTTTCTAATTCGATTATCTTGTCAATGACCTCATTTGTAAATATAGGATTGAGGAATTTTCTATCACTTTCAAGAGAATCAAGTGCTTCACCAAGAGTTGCAGGTAACGATTTAATTCCTTTTGATTCGCGTTCCTCCCTATTCATCTTGTAAATGTCTTCATGTACGGGGTCTCCTGGCTCAATCTTCTTCTTTATTCCATCTAGTCCTGCAGAAAGTACTGCAGAAAAGACAAGATAAGGATTTGATGAGGGGTCTGGTGCTCTAAACTCCAATCGTTTTATCTTTGCATATTTTTCTCCTCTAAAATGAGCGGGAACTCTTACTATTGCAGATCTATTGCTTGGACTCCATGCAATGTATACAGGGGCTTCATAACCTGGAACTAACCTGT
>JAHEYZ010000044.1 GCA_023251295.1 Nitrosotalea sp.
CACATGGGCTGCCACCCTTTCTACCTACATTTGTGATATAAGGTACATCCAATGACTGGAGAGCCTCTTTTGATTCTGGAGATGATACAAAACCAACTGGTATTCCAATAATTAGTGCTGGAGTAGCGGTACCTTCCTTTACCATCTGAATTACTTCAAGCAGTGCTGTTGGAGCATTGCCAATGACTACAATTCCTCCCTTCATTTCCGAAGCTGCCATCCTCATTGAGGTTTGAGCACGAGTCTTGTTGTATTTTTTAGCTTCTTGTACAATTTGTGGATTAGAAATATTACAAATTACATTACACCCATAGTCTTTCAGATTTTGTTTGTTTAGTCCACCAAGGACTCCATTTACATCAACAATTATGTTGCAACCAGCTTTTAGTGCCAAAATTCCGCTCTCAATCGCATTTTTAGAAAAAATCATTTTATTTTCTTTAGCAAAATCAAAATCAGCTGTTGCATGAATCACGCGCCGAACTATTGGCCACTCTAATTTATTATATTGATGGGTCCCAATCTCAGCTTCTATAATCTGCATGCTTTGGTCTTCAATAGATTGTCCCTTCTCAGTTTGCATTTTCTACCTCTTGTGCTCGCTCTAGTATCAGATCAATCATCTTCTCATCTGTTCCAATGTGTTCTGTAATTATTGCCTTTTTTATGCTAGATTGTTCCAGTGCTGGATTGAGATCCTCGAAGATATCTCGCTTTACATGTGCACCCTTGTGAAGAAAATAAAACACTATAACTAAAACCTCAGGATTGTTTTTCTCACATTTTTCTATTCCCTGTTTGATGTTTGGTTCCTCAATTTCCAAAAAGCAATGACTGATGTTTCTAAAGGTATCCTTCAAGCCATCTACAACATATTGGATAGAAAGATGTGCATTTGGGTCCTTGCTTCCATGACCAATAATTAATACATCAACGTCCTTGTGAGATAGAGTAATTCCATTTTTCTCTAACGCAGACGAGACTCTGTTTTCAACCAATTCAATCATGGTTTTGTGCATAGACATTGGCTTGGATACTACAAATTTTACATTAGTTCCTGCCTGAAACCGGATAACATCAGTAACAGCAGCCTTTACCTTTTTTCCTGGATACAAAAAGTATGGAACTATGGTCAGAGCATCAATGTCGTGCTTTAGCGATTTTTTTACTCCTTCTTCAATAAATGGAGGAATTACCTCCAAAAAACAATAGTCAGAAAAGACGTACTTTCCCTTTTCCTTTACCTTACTACAAATAAAATCAAGTTCTTCCTTTGCCTCCTTTTCCCGACTTCCTCTATCAATTAGTAAAACGCCACGCTTCAATTTGGTATCCTCGCAATAGCTATAGTCAAATTTGGTGGAAATTTTTGTTTTTCAACAACTAGATTACCCCCTGAGCTTTTAATTGCAGCAGCTTCCGACACACTTGGAGTTCCCTCAAATGCCTGAACCATCTCAGACGGATTTGGAATCTCTATTGTTGCTAGCTCCTCCTTTTCAAAATACTGTATTGGAATATTCATCTCCTTTCCCAGCTCAATTAGTCCTTGTATCTCCTCTTTTTTCTTAATTGAAACAAGCTTTGCAACTGACTTTGCATCAAGCTTGAACTTTTCCAAACAGAAGTTCATTCCTTCTAGAATGGTGTCCTTTGTTGTATCACCATGCAAACCCACACCAACTACTAAAGATGGAGGCCTGTACACAACTGCATTTTGTAAAATCTCAGAATTATCTAGCTTCTTGTCAGTTATAATCAAGTATCCCTTTGATTGCGAGTTTTTTAGATCCTCAATGGAGTTATACACTGTAACATTAGCTGGTAGCTTTCTATTCCACCAATCTCGGTTTCCAGTATCTTGAAACACTCCAATCTTTTCCTCATTTACCATAAAAGCACTAACTTTAGTAACTGTAGAGTCATCATCTATCTTCCAGCCAAACTCCTTTCCTAAAAGATCCACTGCAATTGTTTGGTTTACATCAGCTGCAGTTGTTATAATTGGAGTTGAACCAAGTGTTTGTGCAATCTCTTCGGCAAGCTGATTTGCTCCACCTAAATGTCCAGACAAAGCACTAATTACAAACTTTGCCTTATCATCAATTACCAAAACTGCAGGATCAGTTTTTTTGTCTTTGATATATGGTGATATTAATCGAATAACTGCACCCAATGAAAAAATACAAACCAGTGCATCACTAGCTTGGAATAGTTCCGCAAGTTTGTTTCCAGTAGGCTCTGAATACCAATTTACCTCTGGATTATTATCTGAAAACTTTGAAGGAGCATAAATCTGCCAAGAAGACGATATCTTTTTCAGGTCCAGTCCTATTTTGATTCCATTCTTTGTAATTGCAATAATTGAGACCTTTTCCACAAAATCGGATCCTTTCTAGTTTAATAAAATACCTTCCTATACAGGATGCCTTCCTAAGACCTTACCATCAAAATCAAACAAAATAACATCTATTGGGACCTTTTCCTCCGAATGCTCTCTCATATGCTTGTACACCAAACCACATACCTTATCAAAAAATCCCTCAACCTTATTTTCAAAAACAATATCTTGTACGTGTCTTGCAGTATTTGCATTCCTTATCTGTTCAATAGTTTTAGAGTCTGCATTACTTTTTTGAGCTAGCTCAGCTAGAAGATTTGTGTCTACCTTTGAGCCCTTTACATGAGTTTGCTTGACTCCTGCTGCCAGCTTTGCAAACTTTCCAATAAAACCTACAACGTATGCTTTCTTGATTTTCTTTTTTGCACACTGTTGTATGGTATAGCCTGCAAAGTCACCCATCTGAACAAATGAATGTTCTGGCAAATCAACTATTTTTTTTGCAAACTCTTCACTACGACCACCAGTTGCAAGTACAACGGTGTCATTACCCATTGCTAAACTTACATCTAGATTCTGTCTTATTGATGCAGCAAATGATGCAGTTGAATATGGAATCACTATGCCGCTAGTACCTAATATCGAGATACCCCCCAAAATCCCTAGTCTCGGATTATCCGTTTTTAATGCTAATTCCTTTCCATTTGGTACTGATATTACAACCTTGATTCCATTCTTTAGAAGAATATTTTTTCCCACTTCAGTTATATTTTCAACAATCATTTTTTTTGGCGTTGGATTAATTGCTGGTTTATTAATTTCTAATCCAAGACCAGGTTTTGTTACAATTCCTACTCCTTCTCCTCCATCAATTTCAATTTGATTTACATTTGGAGTCAAAGTAACATCTACAATGATTTCTGCACCATGAGTAACATCAGGGTCATCTCCACCATCTTTTATTACAGAACACTTGGCTCTACTTTCGTCAAATTCACAATTTAGAATTTTAATAGGAATTGTATTTCCTTTAGGAAGAATGACTTCAACAGATTCTATATTTTTTTGATTTATTATCGCCAATACTGCAGCCTTTGATGAAGCAGCAGCAGCTGTTCCTGTAGTGAACCCTGTCCTTAGCTTTTCTTTTGATTCCTGCTGTTCAGCCACACTGAAATTGATTTATTTTGCGTATTTACTCTTATCTCGAGGATGATTAAATCTAAGGAATTACGAATAGCAGTAACTGGCGCAAATGGATTTGTAGGAAAAAACACTAGAAATCTACTACACAAAAAGGGTGTAATGCTTTTTGGTATTTCTAGAAAGAATTTTTTAAATTATAAATATGAATCTAAAATTATTTCACCAGATTTTAACATTAATTATATTTCGAGTAAGCTGAAAAACTGTGATGCTCTTATTCATCTAATTGGAACTGGACGGCAAACCATAGCGTCTACTTATGAATCAGTTAATGTAGAACTAACACAAAAAGTACTTCAACTTTGTAAGAAAACAAAAATTAAAAAAATTGTATATATTAGTGGTCTTGGAGTATCCAATAATTCTGTCTCGTCGTATTTCATTTCAAAGTATAAAGCTGAAAATGAAATAATTAATTCTGGATTAGATTATACAATACTTAGAGCATCTTATATTATTGGGAAAAATGATCCATTAACAAAGAATCTTAATGGCCAAATCAAATCAGGAAAGATTATAATCCCAGGTTCAGGAAAATACCATCTTCAACCAATTTTTGTTAACGATGTTGCAAAAGTAATCTATAATTCAGTAACTTCAAAAAAATTTTCTAATAAAATTATAGAATTAGTGGGACCAGAAACAGTAACATTTAAAGAATTTGTCAATCTATTCAAAGGGAAAACTAAACTCAAAATTGAAAATATGGATCTTGAATATGCATATTATAATGCTCTACACAATCAAGCAAGTAGATATGGTGTAGATGATCTTAATATCATGATTGGTAATTTTGTAGGTAATCATAACAAACTGAAAAAATTATGTGACTTTAAATTTAAAAAAATTAGAGAGATATTATAATCCTGCAGCTTGTCGTAATAAATTGGCTTTATCAATATTTTCCCACTTGAATTCTGGTTCGTTTCTTCCAAAATGTCCATATGCTGCAGTTTTCCGATAGATTGGTTTTTTCAAATCTAACTGTGAAATTATAGCAGAAGGTCTCATGTCAAAATTTTTTCTAACAATATTTTCAATATCTTCCTCAGGAATCTTTCCTGTATCAAATGTATTTACCATAAGAGATACTGGGTAAGCCACTCCAATTGCATAAGCAACTTGTACTTCGCATTTATCAGCCAAACCTGCAGCAACAATGTTTTTTGCAATATATCTACACATGTAACATGCGGATCTATCTACTTTTGATGGATCTTTGCCAGAAAATGCGCCTCCACCATGTCTTCCTTGTCCACCGTATGTATCAACAATTATCTTTCTTCCAGTAAGACCTGTGTCACCATGGGGTCCACCAATTTCAAACTTACCAGTGGGATTTACATGAATTTTTATCTTATCATTCCATAAACTTCCACAAACAGGTTTGATAACTTTCTCTATCAGAGCATTTGTTATTTCAGAATTTGAAACATTTGGTGCATGTTGTGTTGATAATACTATAGTTTCAATTTTTTTAGGTTTTCC
>JAHEYZ010000045.1 GCA_023251295.1 Nitrosotalea sp.
AACTCTCTACAGGAATGAAACAGAGAGTTGCAATTGCACGAGCACTTGTCATGGATCCTGAAATTCTTTTGATGGACGAACCATTTGCTGCTTTAGATGCACAAACCAAGGATCTCTTATTGGTAGAATTGCAATTGATCTGGGAAAGAACAAAGAAGACTATACTTTTTGTTACACATAGCATTTCAGAATCTGTAATACTTGGAAATCGTGTAATTGTATTCAAAAACAGACCTGCAAAGATAAAAAAAGAATTTGTAATAGATTATCGCAGGCCAAGGCTTGCAGAAGATCAGAATCTAGTAAAATATCAACAAGACATCCTTGCTGAATTGAGAACTGAAGTAAAAGCTCAGATCAAAAGGGAGTTTGAGGAATGAAAGGAAAGATAACCGCAAAAAGAATTGCATTCTATACTGGAATAGTCGTAGTTTGGCAGATTGTTTTTTCACTGAATCTATGGACTGAAAACATATTCCCGTCACCTATCCAGGTTGCAGAAGATCTAGCGTATGGTGCTGCTGATAGCAGCTTGTTTTTTGGAATAGCAACTAGTATGGCGAGATTAGTTGCTGGGCTTGTAATTTCAATAGCTGGAGGCGTAACACTAGGAATATTCATGGCTAGAATAGAATCTGTAAACCAAACTGTTGGTTCTATTGTTCTTGGATTACAATCAGTTCCATCAGTTGCATGGGTTCCAATGGCATTTTTGTGGTTTGGACTAAGTGATGCTGGAATAATTTTTGTTACAGTTGCAAGTTCCTTGTTTGCTGTAACCATTAACACTTATTCTGGAATGAAAAACGTTCCACCATCCTACATTGCAGCAGCAAGAAACATGGGCGCAAGTGAAGCTCAACTAATCACAAACGTCATGCTACCTGCAGCATTTCCATATTTGATTTCTGGTTTTAAACAAGGTTGGGCATTTGCGTGGCGTGGTGTGATAGGTGCAGAAATAATTTTTTCATTTTTAGGATTAGGATTTTTACTAAATGTTGGACGAGAATTAAATGATATCTCACAGGTGATTGCCATCATGCTTGTAATAATGATAATAGGAATATTGATTGATGGATTTGTTTTCAAAAAGGTTGAAAGAAAAGTAATGTCAAGATGGGGTTTGGCCTAATCCTTTCTTCTTTTTTATAGCGAAAATTCCAGCAATTATGGCAGCAACAGGTATGATGCCTAGCAAATAATATGCATCAAAACCAGTCTGTGATTTCTCATTGCTTTCAAATCCAGAAATAGTGATCTGCTTGCTAGATTGTGGCTCTAAATCAAAGGCCACATGCCACGTGTTTTGTTCGTTTCTGCTTTGTATTGATTCAATTTCTCTTCCCTCTTGATATACAACAAATTTTTGTGATTCTGATTCCATCGGAAATTCAATATTTGCAAAAGATTTCATTGGCCATGGATTTCTTGCAAAAAATGTTAATGCATTTTCCTCATCATAAAATTTTATATCAGTTAAGTATCCCTCTGTCTTGTATCTAAAATCAAATCTTTTATCATCTCTTATAACAAAAGTTGGTATTACCATATCATCTCCAATTACAAAACAACTGTAGTAATTTACTTGGGTTGTAAACAATGGATCTGGATAAATCGAAAATTCTTTTTTTTCTCCGGGTTCTAGTTTTTCTATGCTTTCAACACTTTTTCCAACATCAATGAATTTGTTATCTTTTCCATGAACCAATGCATACACTTTGACTCCATATGCAGGAGAATTTCCATTATTGACTATAAAACCTGAAGTGTGACCATCTTGATGTTTGATAAGATTTTCATCGTAAACAACTTCGATGTCTGTGTAATCCATAGGGCCTGGAACAAACGTCACTTGCGGTTTTTCAAGAATTGGGTTTTTGCTTGAAACTTGATCAAATTTAATCTTAAATGGTATGTCTTTTGCTGGATTTGCAACTGGTAAAGTATATGATTCTGAAATTATCTTATCCACATCTTGTATCTTGATTTCTATTGTAGGAATTATGGGATACTTTT
The DNA here is from genome assembly GCA_023251295.1 of Nitrosotalea sp. Taxonomy (GTDB): domain Archaea; phylum Thermoproteota; class Nitrososphaeria; order Nitrososphaerales; family Nitrosopumilaceae; genus UBA8516. Next base: position 2,020 of record JAHEYZ010000045.1, read on the forward strand.
CTGAATTCTTGACTGCCCCAATCACCGTGTAAATTCCATCACCATCAAAATACGAACTAATTTCATTATCTGGAATCCATACTTCTGCACTTGAAACTTGTACAGCCAGGCCTAATGCGAACAAGATAACAAGATCCACTATGATAACAGTATGTCTCATTGAAGGCAACAAATCAGAATTAATTGCTGAATTTTAATGTAGAGTCTGAATTTAAGTTAAAATTTATTCTAATTATTCATAGTCTGTCTTGCGAGCTCTGCACCTTCAACCATTGACTTGATCTTCTCAAACGCTACAGTTCTTGATCTTGTTCTAAGGCCACAGTCTGGGTTGACATAAACTTTAGCAGGATCGCCTAATGCTTTTGCCGAATAGAGTATTCTATCTCGTACAAGCTTTGGTGTTTCTATCCTGTCAACATGAACATCGGTGACGCCAATCCCAATCTCTCCTTTGTATCCATATTCTTTGAACAGCTTAAGCACATCGTATCCTTTTCTTTCTTTGTCATTTACTCCCAAATTCCATGAATCACGATTTGCAAATTCTAATGTGTATTGTTGAGCTTTTATCTCGGGCATCTGTGGAGCTAATGACTCGTAATCATTTCCTGAAAAACACGCATGTACTACAACTTTTGCATTTATTCCCTTAACAGACTCGTTTACTGACTGACGAAAGACATCCATCTCAGATGGGTGAGATGTGGCAGCAGGTTCATCAATTTGAATAATTTTTGCTCCAAGCTTAACCAAATCTTTTACAAGTGGTCTTATCACATTTTTTGCCAACGCAAGCACAAGTTCTTCTTTTGATTTGTAATGTTCATCGTATGACCAATCAGCTAATGTGTAGGCGCCTGTTACTGGAACTTTGATATCGTGTTTTGTATTTTCTTTTATGAATTTGAATTCTTCGCCATGGAAGTTTTGTTTATAAGAAATTTCTCCTGTGATTCTAGCTTTGTTATAGTATTTGTTGTCCCAGGATCTGACACGTCCTGCAAATTCAAATCCTTTGATATATCTAACAGGTTCTTCATACATCTCAACGCGTCTTACCTCGCCATCATAGATTACGTCTAGTCCTAGATCTTCTAGCATTTTTATGTTTAGTAAAGCAGCATCGTTTCTAGCTCTTGACTTGTCCTCTTTTGAAATATCAGGATTTTTTACTACACTCAAAAGCCATGATGGTTTTTTCAGACTTCCTATTTCTTGGGTTGGAAAATATTTATGCACTTCTTACTCCTCTTGCAATTTCTCCAAGCCTCAATATCTTTCTAACTGCAAAATCCTTTGGAAGATACTGAAGATCAAAGTTTGTTGTTACAAATATTTCGTCTGGTTTTGTCTTTGATATTATATTGTTTAAATCTGTAACACATTCTTGTTTGTCTTCAAGTTTAGTGTTATAGGAATTTACAATTCCAACTGCGAGTGATTTTCCGGAGAAACTATGTTTTTTGATTGATGATAGAGGCGTTAACGTTGTGTCAAAACCAAGACCCGAAACAGGCATATCCAAAAGCTTTTCAATTTTCTTTGAAACATCACCAAAATAGAAGTGTAGAATTGTTTTTGCCTTCAGACCACGTGTAATTATTTCCATTGCATTCTTTACAATGCCAAAATCGACTTTTTCATTGTAGGCAATAGATGGTGCGACAAGTTGAATTAATTCAAAACCAGACTTTACTAAGGCATCTATCTCTTTTCTAAGCATTTTTGCTATTGCTAATGTGAATTCTTCTCTTTTCCTGTATTTTGTACTAAGATGAACATCTGCAAATGTATATGGATCTGCAATGCAAACTGTTCTATTTTTTGGCAACAAAGATACAGCCAGGCTGGATTTTACGATATTTCCGGCATCATCTAAAGGACCATCAAAAGAAAGTCTCCTGTAGAAGGTATTTGTCTCATAGATTCTGTTCAATGCAGAAAGCTTAACTGATTTTAATTTAGAAAATGGCCTGTAAATATCATCCCACTCTAAAAGTGGATCGCAAACATAACCTAACTTTGCCCTTTTTTGTACTGCAAGGTATTCTTTTTTTTCCTTCAAATAAAGCGATGAAAGATTTTTTGAATTTTTACGTGTAGCTTCTATGAGCTCTTCTGATCGTGGATAAATTCCAACAGTGTAAGACGAGATCAACTTAACTTCTTTAGGGTTTCAAAGGCCCCCTTAAAATCATTTGGAGAGCTTAGGAGTACATCACCTGCAACCCTGTGCGCTTCTTTTATGAAGCCAACTACATCATTACTATAATTTATCCAGTCAAGGTTTAACATCTTTGCTGATCTTGCATTTTTTTCCGACGGTAAGAGTATACAAGGAATTATTCTAAATCCCTGTGGTTTTAACTTGTCTACTATTCTTGTGATCTGTTCAAGTGAACTAACAACTTGGGTTACAAAGCCACGAGGCTGCGCTTCAATTTTTTTATATATTTTTGCAAAATCAGGATTACTGGGTAAAGAAAGAAAAAGATCAATTTTTTTCCCAAAACCCTGTTCGTTGAATTGTTTTACAACCTCACTTGGCACAAGTTTGGAATCTTTTGGTCCTGCAGGAGGCGGGTCGCCTTTTAGAATTAAAACACCATTTAGTTTAAGCAATATTGCATCACAAATTGATTGAGTAAGCGATGTGAGATTTCTGTCCCTTACACGCACACTTACAGAAAGCTCAATGACATCGTTGGAAT
>JAHEYZ010000018.1 GCA_023251295.1 Nitrosotalea sp.
TTCAAGCCATAACTCTACAAACTACAGCCTTTGAAGTAATAAAAACTGGGTTTGGTACGACTTGGCTTGTAAGAATGGTAATTACAATAATTTTACTTGCAATATGGTTCTGGGCAGAAAGAAGATCAGTTATTGGAAAAACTCAACAATTTCTTATTCTTGGATTCTCACTTGCTTTGATCTCAACTACAACAATGCTGGGTCATGGAACAGCAAGTATGAAAGAACCTGCAATAATATTGGATTTTGCACACAATCTTCTAGCTTCAGTGTGGATTGGCGGGCTAATTTATGCGGCCTTTGTAATGATGCCCTCATTTTCCAAATTAAAATCTGACAAGAAAGAACAGTTTTCTCTTTTAGTTTTACCTAAAATTTCTAGCATAATAATAATTGCAGTAGGAATTTTAATCATTACAGGTCCCACATTGCTTTGGTTTTTGGAAAGTGATGTAGGCTTACTTTATGACTCAACTTATGGCAAATTAATTCTGGTAAAAATCACCCTTGGAAGTATTATGATCGCAATAGGTGGATATAATCAATTCAGAATACAAAGACCTGCAGAAAAAAACCTAGAATCTGGAAGAATATCAGTTTATAATAAATTTAGAAGATCATTAAAAATAGAATCGATAGTTGGGATAGCCCTTCTTGGTGTTGTTGCGGTGCTAGCCAATAGTTCTCTTCCTGCTGGGGAATTACAAGAAACACAGGCCGAAGAGATATCGTTCGAATACAAAACACTACAATATTCAAGTGCAGCCAAATTTGATATATCAATAAATCCTCTCTCAACTGGCACAAACACCGTTACAGCGTCTATCGATTCTCTTAATGGAGAACCACTAAATGACATATTTGAAGTAAAATTGAAAATCTCAAATCCTCAGAAGGGTGTTTCGCCAATTGATATTAAATTATTACCCATCAAATCTAGAGATTCGAATTCTTTAACACAGTATACAGGTAACGCAACATTTGGTTTTCCTGGAAAATGGCATGTAGAAACAGTAGCTTTACGAAAACAAAATGCAAATGAGGCAGTATCCTTTGATGTTGTAATAAAACCTCATCTTTCTGAATTACAGACAAACATTATCGAGTATAGTTTTCCAGATAAAACTGTTGCACCCCTCTATCCTATTTTTGATGGTAAAAATACAATATGGATTAGCGATACCACTAAACCACGGATATGGAAATTTACAATTGATGATAAACGATTTAGACCGTACGAATTTGATGGACAAATTTCTGTAACACTGAATATAGATAATGATGGAAAGATTTGGTATACCGATACACCAAACTCAAAGATTGGATTCTTTGATCCATCTACAGAAAGTTTTGAAAACATTGATCTTCCAATAAAATCTGTACCAGTGTTTACAGAAACGGATTTTAAAAATAATATCTGGGTTGCGTTGGCAGACAAAAATATATTATTAAAGTATGAGCAAAACACAAAGACATTTACAGAATTTAAAATTTCAGAGGCTCCCCTTTCTGGACCGACCGCACTCATTTTAGATAAATCTGGGAATATCTGGTTCACTGAAGCACAAGCAGGAAAAATTGGTGTAATCGATCCAAATACTGGGGAATCTAAGGAATTTGTTCCTGAAAATTCGCTAAAAGAACCTACAGCACTGTTTTTTGATGATGACGGAAACCTCTGGATCTCAGAGCATACTGGACCTGCAATTACTAAATTTAATCCCACTCTTGAAACCTTCGAACAGATTCCAGTTTCAGATCCTAATGCCCTTCCTTTTGGAATGACATCAGATAATTTTGGTAATATTTGGGTCGGTCAACATTCTGTGGACAAATTAGGCGTATACGATCCTTTCAATAACAGTTTTAAAGAGATTCCAATTCCCACTCAACAATCATTTACCCAGTTTATCACCTCCGATGATAATGGAAATATTTGGTTTGCAGAGCAACGTGGTCAGAAGCTTGGAATGGTTTCTATAACAGAAATTCCAAAACAAACAACAGTTACACAAAATAAAACATTTGAAATAAAATATGCAGATCTTGTGTCACCAATTATAGCCGCAGGCATTATTGCAACATCACTATTCTTTGTAAAAAGCATCAAGGATAAAAGGAAATTAAACAGTTTAGTAGAGTAAAAAATAATTCAAATCAGGTCATACTTGTTTTATATTTGGAATTATTGTTTTATTTTTTAAAAAACCAGTTGACTTGATTCCGAGGGCGACAGAAAAGATTACAACTGATATTAATACAATCATTCCACCAGGCGCTATATTAAATGTGTAAGAAGAAAATATTCCAGTTACCACTGAACAAACTGCGAAAATCATAGATAGTATTGCAGTTTGTTTGAAACCACGTGAAAAAAGCATTGCTGTCACATTAGGTATAACAATTAGTGAAGAAATGAGTAAAATGCCTACAAGTTGCATAGAACTAACCACCGTAATTCCAGCAATTGTAACTAGTAGATAATTCAATTTTTCAACTGGAATTCCACTTACCTTTGCTTGTTCTTCATTAAATGTAGTGTAAAGTAGTTGCCTATACAACAATAAAATTACAATCAAAATTGAACCGGCAAGAGCCAGGATTAAAATTGTATTTTCTAAACTAATAAGTAAAATACTTCCAAAAAGAAAGCTGAATATGTCCACCGTAAATCCACCTGAAATACTAATAATAACAACGCCAATGGCAAGACCTGTTGAAAGTAAAATCGCCACGGTTGCATCTCCAGAGATTTGAAATTTTTGTCTAATCTTAGTAAGCCCAAGTGCACTTGATACTGAAACTCCAAAAGCAATCCACATTGGATAAATTCCAAGAAACAATCCAGCAGCTACCCCCCCAAAAGCTGCATGCGCAAGAGCATCACCAAAAAGTGAATATCTTCTAAGAACTAGAAAGAGTCCAACAACTGAACACATAAGTGAGATAGCTATGCCTGAAATGAGTGCTCTATGCATGAATCCGTATGAAAGGATTTCAAAGGTCATTCTAATCCTCGTGATGATGCATATGCATCTGCATTGATGATTCAGAGTACATTTTTAGTAGATTTTCATTATGAAAGAATTCCTCTGATATACCATGAAAGAATAGAGTCCTATTAAGACAAGCTACTTTAGATGCAAGTTTAGATACCGCGTCAAGATCGTGGGATGACCAGATTATAGTGATATTTTCTTTTTGATTTAGATCATGCAAGATTTGATAAAACAATTCTTTACTTTGTGAATCTATTCCAGTCACTGGCTCGTCAAGAATTAAGATTTGCGGACTATTTACAAGGGCTTTTGCAATGAAAACCCGCTGTTGTTGCCCCCCAGACAGATCCCCAATGCGTCTGTGACTTAGCTCATGAAGCCATACTTTCTGTAAAACTTCATCAATTCTGTCTTTTTTTGAATTTTTTGTTAAACCCATTCCTACTACTTCAGATATTGTAGCTGGAAAATTCTTCTCAAATACCGGCTTTTGTGGTACATAACCAATTTGCCCTAGATATTTTTTGGATTTTTTTATACTCGTTCCAAAAAATTTGATTTCACCTTTGTAATGATCTAAAAGACCAAGCATACAATTAAAAAGTGTGGTTTTACCTGCACCATTTGGACCAATTATTCCCAAAAAATCTTTAGATTCTACTGAAAAGTTTACCTTATCCAATGCTAGAATACCTTGATAATTAACCGTAAGGTTTTCAATCTCTACCACTTTCATGAACATAACTCCTCCTTGAGATTTGATAGATTCTTTTCCATTCTTTTTATATAATCAGAATTCTTCTCATAGATCTCGATAGGACTTAGAGTCAATACTTTACCTCCTATTTCATTAGCAACGACTTCAGATATTCGTGGGTTTACTGCTTCTTCAGTAAAAATTATATGCAAATCAAGATTTCGAGCCTTTTGAATAATTTGTTGTAGTGTAACTGCTGTTGGCTCTTCACTTGGATTAATTCCAATTATTGTATTTTGATTAAGACTGTATTCTCTTGCAAAATAAGAAAATGCATCATGAAATGCCAGAAAGTCTTTTTTCATACAAATAGAAAGTTCATTTCTTATTTTGTTGTCAAGTAAATTCAATTTTGCATTATATCTTTCAGCATTTTCTTGATAATAATCAGTGTTTTGAGGATCAATGTTGATCAAGCCATTTGCTATATTTTGTATTTGCTTTTTAGCCAAAATTGGGTCAAGCCAAACATGTGGATCATTTTGAATTTGATTATTAAATATCTGTTTATTTTTTTCTAATAATGGTATTCCATTACTTGTATCAACAATCAAGATATCAGGATTCGCAGAAACTAGTTTTGTAGTCCAAGGTTCAAGACCAGCCCCATTTATTACTACCATATCTGAGTTTTGCATTTTTTGAAGGTCCTGAATTGTTGGTTCCCAATCATGTGGTTCTATTCCTGGAGGAATAATGATAGACACATCAATTTTTTCACCACCAATTATTTTTGTAAATTCATAAAGCGGATAAAATGATGCAAGTACTTTGAACTGACGTTTTTCTGAAAAACCAGTCACATTGTTATTTTCTGAGTACCATAGAATCAATATAGAAATAGGAATCACTAAAGATATGGCTAGTATCGCTGCTCGAGCGTCATTATTCATATTCGATATTGTTTGATGTTATTAATAAATCTAAGAAATATTAATAATAATTACTACTAGATATATAAGATAGTTAATAATACCCCAAATATGCCAATTGTATCAATATCATTGAATGATGAAATTCTTTCTGAAATTGATAAGCTGCAAAAATCTATGGGATTTTCTGGAAGATCTGAAATCATACGAGCAGGAATTAGAAACTTGATTTCAGAGGAAAAACAACGAAGTAATCTTTCTGGTCTGATTCACGCCATACTAATGATTATTCATGATGAAGAATCAGAGCAAATAGTTACAGGAATAAAACATAACCATGAAGAATTGATCGGTACGCATTTGCATAGTAAGATAGAGGGGAACAAATGTATGGAATTATTTTTATTGCATGGAGAAGCAGACAAAGTAGATGTAATGACAAGAGATTTTAAAACAAATAGAAAAATGGAACATGTTAAACTGGTCATAACATAAATTATTTGTGTTAATAATATGGCAGAAACTTATATTTAGAACAATAAGAAAAACATTTGTTGAGTCATAAAAATTTTTATTTCATTTTTTCTTTTATTTCCAATTCATATTGGTCATAAGTATACTTGCGTGCACTTCCAAATGGCTTGAATGCTCTTCCGTTTCCATGATAAAATTTGGAGAAAAATTCTACATAAATCAATCTTGCTCCCTGAATACCAGGCTCAAAAACTCCAATTATTATATTGAAAATGTGTCCAATGAACAATATAACTACTCCAAGAATAACATATGGTATTGAATTATCCAGAACTCTTATGAAAATGTAATCTATTACATCGGCTAGTATTACTGATGCCAAAAGAATTCCAATGATTCTTGTGTAAGAAAGGATGTGACTAACTATAGATGGTAACTCCATGATAGCTCTTGGACCTTCCCCAACGAACATTAATCCGATTCCTCCCAAAAGTAATCCAAAGTAACCAATTCCTGCTACATTACGCATAGGGTTGATGGATTCATGGTGTAAAAGTGCCAATCCTACAAGAACAACTCCCCATCCAAATAGCAACCAACCCACTTTCCCAATTGCGTGTTTCTTTTCACCCTCTCTCAAGTGATTGATGATACCAAGAATCAGGCCAAATGTTACCATACCAAGGCCGATATAACCACTAATTAACAAAAGTTTTCGAAGCCCATGGATTGGATCAAAGAATGCTCCAGCAGCAGGAAGAAGTTGCATACCAAGTATTGTGTTTAGATAACCAAACAAGTAGCTATTGAGATGGAATCCAAAGTACAAATCAAATGTGAATCCTAAAATCATTGCAATAATAGCACCAGGAGTCATTGCCTTCGCTAATTTTACCATCTGTCTTGGTTTCAATATTTTCAACGCAAAACTTCTCAATGGCTTTGGCATGATATTCAAATTACGCTTTCCACCCTCTACTCTTCTGATTACCCATCTGCAAACAAGAAGGATCACTAGACCATAACCTGCATCACCTAGCATCATACCATAAAAGACTGGAAAGAGAAGACCAAAAATTAGAGTGGGATCAAATTCTTTGCCTGATGGAAGAGAATAAAATCTAATGAAGGCTTCAAACAGCTTGAATCTTTTCGGGTTTGCAAATAATGTTGGTGGTTTTTCTTTCGTTTCTAATTCATAAACTATTGTTCCTTTTGCATGTTTGTCTAAATTAGTCTCAACCTTTTTTAGTTCTGATTTTGGAACCCAGCCTTCTAAAGCAAAAGAATCAGATGTTACTCCGAGATTATCAATGACTTCAAGTTTTTTATTTTCGATTTCAAGTTGTTCTTCAATACAAACAATATTAGCATAATGTTTTTGAGAAATTTCTGCCAGTTGTCTATCAATTTCATTTAATTTTTGAGTTAGCTCGTTAAGAACACTTCCTAGTGATTGTTTTAATTGAACTGGTGTTCCATTGAGTTTTGGTACCGCTTCAAGTTTCACATTGTGTTCTTGAACAGCAGTAGCAAGAGCGTGAGGAGGAAAGTTTGGGAACGTAATCAGAACAAAATGTGTAGTTTCTTTTCCTTCTTTTGAATAAAGAAAAACGTCTTGATTGTTTACCTCTAATGCTTTCTTAAAAGCAGGGAATTTTTCTGAATCCAAACGACCAAAGTAAGAATGAGCCAATGCCAGATGGAGTACGTTCAAGTCTTCTGGGAAAAAGGAAAATTCTTCAACAAGGTTGATGCTGTTTTCAGTTTCACTGATTTTAGTTAGGTGGTTTTCTTTTTCTCGTTCAAGAGAAGCAATAGTAACATCAATATCAATTGATTTTGCCTCTTCCAACAGGTTTTCAACTGTTGAAAAACGCTGGCAGGAAGTAACTGGAATTGGGGGCAGAACGGTTTTGAATGCTCTGATTCTAAGGAGTTGATCTGAGACTTGTCTGTAAAAGTCGTTATCATGTTCATTTTTGAGTATGGTAGCCACATCTTTTGATAATGGTTCCAATTGTACTATACCCATATCATGTAAAACCGAAATTACAACTTGCCTGTCTTTTCTTAAACCAAGGACTGCCATCATTGTCATTGGAGCAGGCTTAAGTACCATTATTCTACACCTTTTAACAAAATATCTAGTATTCCACTAACAGTTTTTTCATCAATTTGTGTCGATATAGTTTTTGATTTTGTTTTCGCTTCTTCAATAATCTTGTCTACTTCAATTTCTCCTTTTTTTCTTGCTTGATCAATACTTGTTTCGACTAATTTTTCGCCTTGTGTTTTTGCTGACTCTATTGCTTTGTCAGCATCAATTTGAAAGGATTTGATGTCTTCTGCTACTTTTTTCTTGAAATTTTGAATTTCTTCCCATGCCTTTTCTTCGGCCTCCTTAATTTGTTTGAGCGAATGAACGTATTTTTCTTGTGTTGACATGTTATACACCTATAAGAAATGCTTTATTGCATACAGTGCTATAGTAATTGTACCGAGAATATTACCAATTTTAAATGCTCTCACAATCAGATAGAATTTCTTTTGTTGTTGATTTGCAAAATTAGCTGGCAAGTATTTCTTTCTCCTTTTGAATATTTTCTTGTTCTCTCTCACCCATCTTGCGCTTTACTGTTTTTAACATGATGAATGTATCACGTTCCATCTCAGCTAGTCTAAATACAATGAATTTTACTGCATTTCGTAATCTTGGAATGAATACATTTTCTATTGCATTGGATTTTCGTTTGGTTTTTTCTATTTCATAGAGAAGCTTTCGTAGTGTGGTTTCTTTTTCTGCAACATCAAGAACCATTTTGTGAACGTTTTGAAACGCCTTTATTGCTTCGTTAATTGAGGTAGGAAGTTCCAATATGTGCTCTGTTATGGCAGTATTACTTTGTCCACCTTCTAATTTTGGTATTCTAACTCCCATTACATTTTTTGCTTTAATTTGTAATTTAGTTATTTGTGGAATTTTCATTGCTTCATTTTCTAGTATCATTGTACCTGCAAGCATCTCTGCAAGCCTGATACTTTGATAACCCTTTATCAATTCAGATTGTAAACCAATCCTTAATGTAGCAGCGGTTTTGCTTGCATTAAAAAATTCTAGAATTAATGCTTGACGTTTTAGTTTTAGTAACTTTAATCCTTTTTCTGCAACAATTATTCTTCGTTTGGTACGAATGTATTCAAGACGAGTTGGACGAATGTTAATTACTGATGGCAAAGCTTAGGTACCACCTTTAGTGGTTTTTTTTCCGTATTTTGCAATGAGCTCGGGTTTAATACGATTCATTTCTGATTCTGATAGATCGCTGAGTAACTCCCAACCGATGTCTAAAGTTTGTTCAATGGAACGATTTTCATCCATACCTTGGTTGACAAATTTTCTCTCAAAGTTGTTAGCAACCTTCAGGGATTTCTTATCTAAATCACTCAGTGCTTCTTCACCAACTATAGATGCCAGTGATCTTGCATCTTTACCTTGTGCATATGCTGCATAAAGTTGGTCTGCAAGACCTCGATGATCTTCTCTTGTACGTCCTTTTCCAATACCTTGATTCATCAAACGCGAAAGACTTGTTAGGACATCTACTGGTGGATGAATATTGGCTCGGTGCAAATCTCTACTCATGACTATCTGACCTTCCGTAATGTAACCAGTAAGATCAGGAATGGGATGAGTGATATCATCAGCAGGCATTGTAAGTATTGGAATTTGTGTTACAGAACCATGTCGACCCTTTATCTTTCCAGCTCTTTCATAAAGAGATGACAAGTCTGTGTACATGTATCCTGGATATCCTCTTCTTCCTGGAACTTCTTCTCGTGCAGCAGAGATTTCTCTTAATGCTTCGCAATAGTTTGTCATATCAGTGATTATAACAAGAACATGCATCTCACGTTCATATGCAAGAAATTCTGCTGTTGTCAGAGCAAGTCTTGGAGTAAGTATACGTTCCATTGAAGGATCAGATGACAAATTCAAAAACAGGGCTGTTCTGCCAAGAGCACCACTTTCTTCAAATTGCTTTACAAAAAAGTTTGCCTCTTCACTTGTAATTCCTATTGCAGCAAACACAACAGAAAAGTTTTCGGATCCACCAAGAACTTTTGCCTGTCTTGCGATCTGTGCTGCAAGTAAATTGTGTGGAAGACCGGAACCAGAAAATATTGGAAGCTTTTGACCTCTGACAAGAGTATTCATTCCATCAATGTTTGACATTCCAGTTTGGATAAATTCTGAAGGTTCCTCTCTTGCATATGGGTTGATACCAGAACCTACAAGATCGACTTTTTGTTTTGATACAATCTTTGGGCCATTATCTCGAGGATTTCCTAGTCCATCAAATACTCTTCCAAGCATTTCATCAGAAACTGACATCATAGCAGTTTCACCAAGGAATTTTGTTGAAGTTCCAGAGGTAGTCATGCCAAGGGTTGGACCAAAGACTTGAACCACTGCTAAACCTTGTCTAGTATCAAGGACCTGTCCTTGTCGTCGATCACCGTTGGGAAGTTTTATCTCAACCATTTCACCATACGCTGCATTTTCCACACCTTCTACAAATATCAGCGGACCTGCAATTTTTGATAGTGTCTTGAATGCTACACCAGACATCTATGTAGTCACCTCAATCATTAGACCATTGAATTCTTTTTCCATTGTAGCTTTTGTATCCTTGACCAGTTGTTCAACTTGATCTTCTTTAGTCCATTTTATTCTAGATATCATTTTTCTAGATTCTAGTGCACCGATCTTTACTGAAGTTGTACCTTTCTTTATTGCATTACTTTCTTTTCTACCAAATTCCAAAATTGTTGAAAGCAGCTGGTATTGTTTTTTAATTGATGTATAAGTGTCAACTTCGTCATATGCACTTTGTTGTAGATAGTCTTCTCTAATAGAGCGCGCAGTATCCAAAACTCCTTTTTCTGGTTCTGGCAATGCATCATAACCTACCAATTGAACAATTTCTTGTAATTCTGACTCTCGCTGTAAAATTTCGAGAGCTTCTTTTCGTAGAGCAATCCAATCATGTGCTACATTATTTTTGTACCATTCTCCCATGTCATCAGCATACAACGAATAGCTTGTAAGCCAATTGATAGAAGGAAAATGTCTTCTTGACGCCAAGCTTGCATCCAAAGCCCAGAAAACTCTTGTAACCCTTAGTGTATTTTGTGATACTGGTTCTGAAAAGTCTCCTCCAGGAGGTGAAACTGCGCCTACCAAAGTTAAGGAGCCTACTCTTTCTTCGGGGGAAATAACAATGGCTTTTCCTCCTCTTTCATAAAATTCTGCCAATCTCCTTCCAAGATATGCCGGATATCCTTCTTCACCAGGCATCTCTTCTAATCTTCCTGAAATTTCTCTGAGCGCTTCTGCCCATCTAGAGGTACTATCTGCCATCAAAGCTACACCATATCCCATATCACGATAGTATTCGCCCATCGTAATTCCAGTGTAGATGCTTGCTTCACGTGCTGCTACAGGCATGTTAGAAGTATTAGCAACAAGTATTGTACGCTCCATTAGTGGGCGTTTTGATTTAGGATCTTCTAGTTTTGGAAAAGTTGACAAAACTTCGGTCATTTCGTTTCCTCTTTCTCCACATCCTACATAGACAATGACGTTACTGTCTGCCCATTTTGCAAGTTGTTGCTGAGTTACTGTTTTTCCACTTCCAAAAGGTCCTGGAATGCAAGCAGTACCACCTTTTGCAACTGGGAAGAATGTATCTAAAACGCGTTGACCTGTAAGTAATGGTTCTTCTGGAGGAAGTTTGCGAAGCACGGGTCTTGGTATACGAACAGTCCACCAACTTGATAGGCCAATTTCTACTTTTGAGCTGCTTGTATTTACTGATGCAACAATTTCGTTGACGTTGTATTTCCCCTCAGATATGTCTGTGAGTTCGCCATCAACATTATGCGGAATCATAATTTTGTGCATTATCAATGGAGTTTCTTGAACTTCACCAATAATTTCACCAGGAGAAACATGATCACCTTTTTTCTTTAATGGAACAAAATCCCATTTTTTTGTCGGATCAAATGCGGGAATGATATTTCCTCTGCTGATAAAGTCACCACTTTGTGTTCGCAAAACATCAAGCGGTCTTTGAATACCATCATAAATTGAAGTTAAAAGTCCTGGCCCAAGCTGCATTGAAAGTGGGCGTTTTGTATTAATTACTTTTTCACCAGGTCTTAAACCAGTAGTATCTTCGTACACCTGAACTGTAGCTTTGTTACCCTCTAAACGAATTATTTCTCCTACTAGACCAAGTTCACCAATTCTTACCACATCAAACATTTGTGCTCCTTCAAGGCCACTCGTTGTAACGACTGGTCCAGAAATTCTAGAAACTATTCCGTCTGTCATCTCATCATCAACTTCCTAAATGTTAACCCCCAATACTCTTTTTGCTAATACCGCTATTGACTCTTCTTGAATGTTTCCCTGTAAAGAAGGTGTGAATAATACTAGTGGTTCTATAGAAGCATCGATCTTTGCTCTAAATGTATTTGGAAGTAAATTACGAATGAATTCACTTGCAATAATTAGACCAAATTTACCAGATGAGAAAAGATCTTGCAATGTTTTGTTAGCCTCTTCCTTACTTACAATAAATGTATCCTCCATTCCAAGAAGTCTGTATCCTATTACTAGCTCACGCTCTCCTATTACCGCAATCCTTCCAGTTGATTCTGATTTCTGTTGAGACATTTTTTTACTCACTTAGCAACATTGAACTTATTTGTTCAGATGATAGATTGTAACGTTTTCCATAGGAGATCCTTTTAATGTTTTCATGTTCGTATTCTGCATTAATTATAAAGTAAAACAATGTTCCTATAGAAAGTGCAATGTTTTTCAATTTTTTAACATACTGTATATTTATGAATTTATCAAGCGCCACTTCAAAATCAATTAAACTTTGTGTCTTCTTGTATTGTGCTAACGCACTGCTTAGAGCAAAGCGATTTTCTACTCTTCCTGCTATTTCTGCAGAATCTTTTACTCCATAGATATCCAATAGTTCATTCATTGGAATCCTCCCGCCATCGATAAGATGTTTGCTGATTAATTCTTTATCCAAATTTGCTTCTTTGCCTTTCATCAGATTTAGTATATTTTTCTTATCAATCTCTGCTCGGAAAAATTCCCTTATCATACCTTCATCGCCTTGGAAGAATTTTAGAGATTCGAGTAATGCTTGATAATAAAATTTTTGTAATGCATACATCATAGGACCAAGATCAGCAGTCTTTTGGTATTCTTCCAAATGCTGCATTAGGATTGGGCCATAGTTGTATTTTACAAGTTGATTTACGACACCATCTACATTTGTTTGTGAGAGAATGATTTTCATCTCATCATGAGTGATATTGCCAGCGGAAATCCCCGCTGGTACGTTACGGCTAGAGACTAGAAATGACTCCGTCTCAGTAATTGATCTTCCCATACTTTTTGAAGAAAGTATCAGCTCAATATTGTAAATGTCCCATTTTGACAGATAGGCCCTAACCGCAGACTTGCCATTAAACGGTGTTGCCTCTAATGCAATTTTATTGATTTGAACAAGATGTCGGTTCAATGCAACTTCTAAAACTTCTGAAGGTTGGTAAATAGATGCGGCTTTTTCAATCTCTGGTCCATACCATGTGGATTCTAATATTTTGACCATCTCAACATCATCTTTTGCTTTTAAGAGATTTTGCATCATATCTTTAGTAAGAAAATTCATTGATATTGCCTGTAATTTGCCAAAAGAAGATGAATATTGTGAGGTTCCCATTATGATGTCTTCTCCGTAAGAAAATCTTTCACTTGATCCTCATGAGTTCTTAAAAGTTCTTCAAATGTTAGATCTAGTTCTTTTGTTCCATCTTTATTTTCTGCAACTATTCCACCCAAAGTTTGAATTGATGAACCAACAGTTACTTCCATTTCTTTTAAAACTGTATGGTCTTCTTCACGGCAATGAATTGTAATTTTTTGATCTAATTTTTTTTTGGAAGTTTTCACCATAGTTTCTAATATTTTTTTGTATTGAGGTGTTTTTGTATACTTCTTAATTTCTTGTTTAATGACATTAAAAGCAGAATCCATGTTTGCGTTAATGGCGTCAAACAAAATCTTTTTTGCCTGTAATTTAGCTGCCTCGATCATTCTTGCAAATTCTCTTTCTGATTTTAATTTTGATTCGTTTGCAAAATGTTCCTGTATTTCTTTTATTTGTGTATCTCTTTGGTTTTGAATAGCGATTCCTTTCTCATCTAGTTCTTTGTTAAGATTTTCGAGATCCCTTTTTTTCCTATTCTCTATCTCAAGTAGAAAGGTCTCTATGCTCATTACGAATTCCACTATAGTATGCCAAGTAAGAGAATAATTCCCAGCACGAATCCAATGATCCATAGTGTCTCAGGAATAACGAAGAAGAACAATACCTGACCAAATTTCTCTGGTTTTTCAGCAATGATACCCATGCCAGCAGCACCAATTCCTTGTTGTGCATTACCAGTACCAATCAAACCACCAGCTATAGCTATTGCTGCTGCAATAGCTAACAAAGGCTTTGTTAAACCTGTACTCGTAGTTTCGGATTGAGCAAAGGCAGGAGTTGTAAAGAATGTAGAAAGTGCGATCGTCAAACCTGCAACTATTATAATAAAAGATGATTTTGAACGCCTGTTCACCATCAACATGTATGGCTCATTTGGAGGCTATATTAATCTAATTTTTACAATGACGATCTATTTTTTAAAAACATGAAACCAACCGAGAATCTGTCTTGATTGTAGCAGAAACTTATATTCAGAACAAAAAGAAAAACCCTGTTGAATCATAAAATTTTTGCTGGATTTTTTGTTTTATTGATAATCATGCCAACTATAACCCAAGCTTTTGGTCATGGCCTAAGTATGGATACTCCTCCTCCTATGAACTATCAAGGACGTGACATTACAATTACTGCAGAGATGCTTCCTGCCTTTTATGATGACGAAGGGATTGATAAACAGATCAAGATACGAGCTTTTGATTCCAAAACAGGTGAAAATATTAAAAATGTAAATTTTCTAATAGGACTAAATTATAAAGATAAAATGATTTTTAGAAATTTCTTCTTTGCTCAAAATGGAGATTTAACAATCAAAGTATATCCATCTAGTAATGGTGAAATCGAAATCACTGGTGAAAAAGAGCCTTTACTTGGAGGTTGGATGAATACAGATACAAAATCAATTGAAGTGAAAGGGCCTATCTTCAATTCAGGTGGGTTATATCATTTAGAAATAGCAATCCGTACTATAGATGAGCCAGATAACATACTTGATGAACCAATAAAATATGATGCATACATCAGTATTGGTCAAACTACATACTATGACCAAAAAACAAAAGATGGTCAAGATGTGAAATTCAGAGTAAGATCATACTATGACACTATAACAAATTTTGAGTACAATTCCAGCGAGAATACTATATCGTTTGAAATACCATTTGACTGGAGTGAACTGAACATTAGCCAGATTCCATATGTACATGAAGAGGTATTATTTCCAAAATATTTCACAGATCTTCTAGCTAATAGCTATATTGGACAAGTAAATGGACTTGATTTATTCAAATCATCAATTTCAATAGATGATTATTCCGTAGAAGATGGAAGAATAGTACATTTTGTGATTTTACAAGATCATCTCAGGGTGTTAAGAGATGCGCAAAAAAAAACTAGTGATCTGCCAAATTATATGAAGTTTAAACTTGTTGCAAGTGATGAACTTAAATTTCCACTTACTGCAAAAACCAATAATGAACAATTTCAGATTGATCTTTCATGGGATCCACAAGTTATACAACCAGGTCAAAAAACCAAGTTCATATTTACAATAAGAGATCCCATAACACTTGAAACAAAGCGAAATTCATTGTATGATTTTATAATACTTCAAAATGGGAAAGAAATTCACAGATCTTCGGGAAATGCAGTAATTGGAGGTGGATTCGAAGATTTTACTTTTACAGAAGAACAAACAGGTCCTATTATCATCAGATTTGAAAAAATTGCCGGTACATCAGCTGTAACACAATTTGCTATAATCGTAGCTCCTGAGTTTGGACCACTTGCGATTTTGATTCTTATACTTACAATGAGTTTTATTATAATATTGAGAAGTTACCCAAAAATTCTGCTTAAGTGAATAATTAGAAACCCTTCTCATTCAATATCAGAGCAAGAAGGGCTGCACGTGTATCCTTACCATATTCTGCTTGTTTGAAATATTTTGCATGTTTTGTTGAATCTACTTCTGGTGAAATCTCATCAACGCGAGGTAGTGGATGCATTATGATAGCATCTTCTTTCAATTTCTTTATTATTTCTGGGCCAATCTTGTAGCTTCCTTTTACTTTGTTATATTCTTCTGCGTCTGCAAATCTTTCTTTTTGTATTCTTGTAACATATATAACATCAAACTCGTCTAGATTTTCTTCTAAATTGGTTGATTCTGTGTATGATAGTCGTTTTTTGATTTCATATGTGGAATCAGCTCTGATCTTTAGTGCCTTTGGGGAAATAAGGTGTACATCAACCTTGTAGTTACCAAGTGCATATAACAGAGAATAAACGGTTCTGCCATATTTCAGATCACCAACTATTGCTATTTTCAAGCCATCAATTTTCTTTTTTTCTTTTCTCATTGTATAAAGATCTAGAATTGCTTGTGTTGGATGTTCTTCTGTTCCACTGCCTGCATTTATCATTGGTTTTGTAGAAACTTCCGCTGCAAACCTGCTAGAACCATCAAGTGGGTGTCTTAAGACAAGAACGTCAGAATAAAGTGACATTATCTTTACAGTATCAGCAAGACTTTCGCCCTTTTTTGCAGAAGACAAAGAGGCATCAGCTATTCCAATATACGTACCACCTAGTGATGCCATTGCGGCTTCAAAGCTAAGTCTTGTTCTAGTACTTGGTTCAAAGAAAAGATATCCTAGTGTTTTCCCACGTCCAAGCTCACGTCTCTCGTTTGGATTCATGTTAATTATTTTATCTGTAGCATCAAAAATAGTGTCAAATTTTTGTTTGTCAAAATCACGAATTGAAACAATGTCTTTTTGGAAAAAAGAATTGCTCATTCCAGTTCAATAATATATATGAGTACTATACAAAGTATTCCAATGTCAGAGTCTGATCTCATTGTTAGACGAATCAAGGATGGGACAGTCATTGATCATATTGAAGCTGGTAAAGGTCTCAAAGTTCTGAATGCACTCGAGATAGATGGAAAGGATGGGAATGTAATTACAATAGCGTTAAATGTTCCAAGTGCAAAGGTTTCAAAAAAAGACATCATAAAGGTAGAGAACAGGTTTCTAAAAGATGACGATACAAACAAACTGGCGTTGATTGCACCAAAAGCTACCGTTAACATAATCAAGGACTACAAGTTAGTTGAAAAAAGACGTGTTACTTTGCCAAATGAGATTGAAAGAATTTTCAGATGTTCTAATCTTGATTGTATAACAAATAGTGGTGAAGATATCGAATCAATAATGGATGTTGTGGACAAAACAGGACTTGTCCTTCGATGTAGATATTGTACAAGAATTTTAGATGTTAATGAGTTAAAGTATTACTAGTTTATTGTCCTAGGATGATGAACATCATGACTATACCGTAAATTGCAATTGATTCAACCATACCTACAAAGATGAATACTTTGGATTGTAGAGCTGGATTTTCGCTGATTACGGCAAGACCTGCAGAACCCACGTAACCTAGACCTATACCTGCACCAAGTGCTGCAAGACCAAATGCAAGACCTGCACCAATTAACTTAGTGGAATTATCTCCTGTAGAACTGGCTGCTGGTCCTTGAGCAAATGCGAGTCCAGTCGATCCAGAAATAATTATGACCAGTACAGCGATAAGTACGTAGACTGCAGATTTCATTCTTAAAATAGGCTCCTTCTCACACCATATTTAAATCATGATATAATATTTGATTAGATTTTGTCAAGAGTTTTCTTTTTGAAAGTTTTCAGATCATCATTTATGGTCTTGGTAAAGGATTCGTGATCCTGATCTAGTCTTTGTTTTGCATCTTCTAGTAATTTTTTAATGTCTTCTTTTGCCATTATGCCTTTCTCTTCTCAATAACCGCTTTAACTTTTTTTAACCTTGCGAATTCTTCTCGTTCTCTTTCTTCAAGTGTAGAAAGTATAAATTTTACTCGTAGTTGGTATTGTGGAATAATTACATTTTCAAGTGCGTTGAGTAGTTTCTGGGTTTTTTCTAGTGCTTTTGCAAGACTGAATATAGAGTTTTCATATTCAGCCGCTTTGCAGATTTGTGAAAGCATTGTCTTGATTTGTTTTGCGGCTCTATCAATTGATGCGTTTGTATCGGCAAACCCATAAGGCATAAACTTGGTGCCAGTTTCTTTTACGGTAAGAGCAGGAATTGATACATCTACTACACGCTTAACTGTTACATCTACTTGCATTACAGCAGGTGTGGATTGTGCAACCGAGTCAACTATGTTTGTACCTAATGAAAGATATGCATCGTTAACTGATCTGTATATATCCTGAAGCGGATTCCAAATGTCTCCCCTAGCTTTTGTTGCTTCATTAATCATTTCATCAATTCTTTTAAGTAACACTTCACGCTTGTCGTCAAGAATTTTTTGTACCATCTTTGCTACTTGACTTGATCGTTTGTACTTGAGAAGCTCTATTTTTGTTGCAGTGACATTTTGTCCAAAGGACATTTAGCTCGCCTTATAATATTGATCGATAAATTTGTCTTTGACTTTATTAAGCTCATTTTTTGGCAAGATAGAGGCAGTATTCCATTCTAATCCAAGCGTTTCTTCAAGAACTCTGTTTTCGTCTACACCTTGTGACAAGACGTTTTGTTCAAATGCATCTCCTACATCCATGTATTTTATATCAACACCGGTAAGTCCAGCTTTTCCTACGATTTCTGAAAGCGCTCTCACTTCTTGTGCTCTTGAATAAGCATCATACATTTGGTTTGCAATTTCCATATGATCTGCGCGTGTTCTTCCTTCACCAACACCATCTTTCATGATTCTGCTAAGACTCATCAAAACATTAACTGGTGGATAGATTCCTTTTCTAAACAAATCCCTACCTAACACAATTTGACCTTCTGTAATATATCCAGTAAGATCAGGGATTGGATGTGTAATGTCGTCGGCTGGCATACTAAGTATCGGCATTTGTGTTACACTTCCTTTTCTATCACGAAGTCTTCCTGCTCTTTCATAAATTGTTGAAAGATCGGTGTAAAGATATCCCGGATATCCTTTTCTTCCAGGTACTTCTTCTCTTGCTGCACTAATTTCACGTAAAGCTTCTGCATAGTTTGTCATATCCGTGAGTATAACAAGAACATGCATACCAAGTTCGTATGCAAGATATTCAGCTACTGTGAGTGCTACCCGAGGAGTGATGATTCTTTCAATTGCAGGGTCATCAGCTAGATTAAGAAATAGTACGCTTCTTTTGAGAGCACCAGATTCTTCAAGACTTCGCTTGAAATATTGTGCCTCACTGTACTGTACTCCAATTGCTGCAAAGACAACGGCAAATTCTTCACCACTTCCAATTACTGTTGCCTGTCTTGCAATCTGAGCAGCCAAGATGTTGTGTGACATTCCAGAACCAGAAAATATTGGAAGTTTCTGACCTCTGACTAGTGTCAACATTCCGTCTATGACTGAAACGCCAGTTTGGATAAAGTCTTTTGGATAATCTCTTTGTTCTGGATTCATTGGTTCACCGTTGATATCTAAAAATTTAGAAGCTATTGGATCAGGAAGTCCATCATTTGGCCTACCAAGTCCATCAAATACTCTACCAAGAACTTCGGCAGAAACTGGCATTGTCATTGTTTTTCCAATGAATTTTGCTTTTGTTCCAGAAATTGAAAGACCTGTAGTTCCCTCAAAAACCTGAACCACAGCTTTTCCAAATCCAACTTCCACAACTTTTCCTAGTCTTTTTTCTCCATTTGTCGTCTGGATTTCTACAAGTTCGTCGTACGAAGCCTTGTCTACTCCATCAACTATAACAAGTGGTCCTTTAATTTCTGCGATTTTGCTGTATTCTATTCCGCCTTCTAATGTCAAGTTGCGACTTTCACTCCCATGATATTTTTGAATTGTTCATTCATCAATGAATCAAGTTGATCAAGCTTTGCAATTTGATCGTCAGGAACTTCCATTCTTGCTTTCAACATGTTACTAATTACAGACATGGCACGAATGTCTGGGAGGGTTGCGCCTTCTTTTAGTGCACGTTGACCTCCTCTGTAGAAATTAACCATGAGTTTTAGAAGCTTGAGTTGTTTCTTAGGGCTGCAATAGGTATCTACATTATCAAATGAGTTTTGTTGTAAGATTCCTATCTTTATCATTCTCGCTACTTCTAAGATAAGTTTTTCCTCATCTGGTAATGCTTCAGGTCCTAGCAATCTTACAATTTCTTTGAGTGTATCTTCTCTTTGTAATATAGAATATGCTTCATTTCTAAGAGGTAACCATTCATCACTAACATTTGCGTTCCACCACTTTGCAATATCAGAAAGATATCCAGAATAGCTATTCATCCAATTGATTGATGGATAGTGTCTAGAATATGCAAGTCTTGCATCAAGTGCCCAGAAAGTCTTGATGAATCTAAT
>JAHEYZ010000046.1 GCA_023251295.1 Nitrosotalea sp.
TTCCATCATATCTTCCTTGATATCTCACTTCAATTTTGCCTCTTATCTCATTATTAGGAAAAATATTTGAATTCTCTAACTTCAATTCAACATCTTTCATATCCTATGCGTCATATCTTAACGATAAATAAATTATGAATGAAAAGCGGGCCCGAAGGGCTTCGATCCCTTGACCACTGGATTAGAAGTCCAGCACTCTATCCATGCTGAGCTACAGGCCCAAGAATCTGGCTTGGGCTACCATATTAAGAGCTTTTTACAACCATTTTTTGTTATTTAGATCTCTTTCCATTTTGAAAAGAAATTGTTGTGAGTAACCAGCAAAGGGACCAAAATGCCTGACAATTTTTTCATGGATTGTTTCATATTTTTTTTTGGTAATTGATTTACTAATGGATTCATTAAATACATCAGAGTAATATTTTCGTAAAATTCGTAATGTCCATCGATCTATAGGAAATGCTTCAATTTTTTCAAGTGAGAATAATAATATACAATCAGCAATCTTGTCTCCAATACCATACACATCTAAAAGTATCTCCTTTGCAGTTTTATAATCAGCTTTTTTTAAATAATTGAAATCGATTTTTCCTGACAAAACGTCTTGTGATGCTTTCTTTATGTACTTGGCTCTAAAGCCCAATCCACATGATAAAAGCTCTGCCATGCTAGAATTGGCAAGTTTTTTAGCTGTTGGAAAAGTGTGAAACTCATGACCATCAAACATTATCCTCTTGCCAAATTTTTCTGTGATTTTTTTTAACATTTGTTTTATGTTTTGAATTGATGCATTTGATGAACAAATAAATGAAATATAACACTGAAATGGATCTTGTCGTAACAATCTCAGTCCTGGAAAACGTGTGACCGCATCTCTTACAAGCTTGTCTTTTTTTATACTTTGTAGAATTTTCTCTATGTTTTCCTCTTGTCTAAAAAAATCCGATGTATTTTTTCTTGATGAAATGATCTTAAATGGTTCTTGAATGATCTTTAAAATTTCAGAACCATTAACACCATGCCATATGCCATCGATTTTATCCCAGAGAAAAACTTGACCACTATTGATGGTTATATCTAAATCAATTTTCTTTAATTCTTGCATCTCAAACAGTAATTATTTCCCCAGCTTTTGGGGCATATGCATCAAATCCGAACCTCTCATGAATTTCATCTGCAAATTTTGTACAAGAATTGCTGTCTCCATGAACGGTCAAAATCTTTGGATTTCCTTTTATTTTCTTGATAACTTCAAAAAGATCTTTTCTGTCAGCATGGCCAGAAAATTCAAATTGTTTAACATCTGCGTCTGTTTTCACATCCCTTCCACGAATACTAACTTTTCCAGTCTCTAGTAATTTTCTACCAGGAGTGCCTTCTCCTTGGTACGATACCAATGCAATACCATTTCTCTTATCAAGTGCAAGTTGTTGCAAATAGTATACAGCTGAACCACCAACAAGCATTCCAGCTGGAGAAATAACAACACATGGTTCATTCAATGCCTCCTTTCGTTCTCTTTCTCCTTTAATCCATCTAGCTTGATGAATTGAATCTGCAAAAACCTTTGGATCACGCAAGTATTCTGGATATCGAAGCATTATCTCATTTACTTTAACAGCCATTCCATCCATAATGACTTTGTGTTTGAATTTTGCGTTTTTTAAAACACAGGCAATTTCCTGAGATCTTTCTACTGAAAAAGCCGGTACAAACAAAGTTCCTTTTCTATCTAGTACTTCATATACAAATTCCATGAATTCTCCCTCGGTCTCATTTCGTGGTGTTTGCTCAGTCTGTGAATAGGTGCTTTCCATTATTAACAAATCAATTTCATCGAAATCAAAATCTGCTTCACGCAACATGCGTGAACCCCTTGGATTGATATCACCTGTATAGTAGAGTCTTTTATTTTCAGATTCAACAATAACTGCGCCACCTCCAACCACGTGTCCTGATTCACGTAGCTCAAAGGAGGCATTTCCCTTCTTGATTTTCTCTCGAAAACCAATTTCCTTGGAATGTTTTATCATGTTAATCACCTCTGGCATCTCGAAAGGAAAAAAATTCTTTTGTAGTCTAAGCATATCTTCAATTAAAAGTCTAGATAGGTCTAGCGTTGGGGGAGTAGCATAGACATCACTTTTTCCGTTTACAAAAAGCGATGGTACATAACCAGAATGGTCAAGATGTGCATGGGTAACTACTACTGCATCGATGTCTCTAGGTTTTACATGCATTGGATATTGTGGTTCTTTACCCAAAAGAATACCATAATCCAAAAGAAAGTTTGCACCATCGCAACTAACTTGAAATGCTGATCGGCCTACCTCTTGGGCCGCACCAAGAACTTTAACCTGCAAGAATTCAAAATCTCTTCAAAGTACCTTTAAACGTTTAGCGTTTTCATTATCACCCTATTATTTAGATAATTTACAAAAGACTTAATTAGATCAATTAAAGATGATCTGTCCATGGGTAGAACCTTCGATCAATGGTGGAACACTATCCCAAAAGACCTTCGAGACAAAGTTCGAAAGGGCGATGAGGGAAACAAGCCATTATTAAATCAGATAAATTGGGTTTGGGTTCATAATATGATGAATCAAAAGGGCGATCTAAATCCATCATCTGCTGAATTACTTGACTGGATAACTAGCGGCCAAGTTGACGCGATACGCCAGATGAAGAAGTAATCAAACATAACACTATTCTCTGTTTTTTATTTTATTTTCCTTATTGAAAAAATCCTATAACTCTGTTATGGATTTTACAGATGGTTTAAATAGCAAACGAGAGCATCTTCAAAACGAGAAGAAATATGCCAATAGCAATACTTCCAGACATTGATGAACAAAGATGTATAGGCTGCGCACTATGCGTAGAGATCTGTACTTCTCTTGGTCCAGATGTACTCCGTGTAAAACCTGTTGAAGGTTGGAAGAGAGGAAAAGCATTTGTCTTTTATCCAGAAAGATGCATCTCCGATGGAGCATGCATTGGAGTTTGTCCAACAAAGTCAATCTTTTGGATGAGACCAATGACTTACACAGCTGGTCAACCAGTTCCTCTTCACAAGAACGGAGTCTTTGTAAAAGGCTGGGCAGAAGACGCCGCACTAAGCAAATAAGCGGAATCTGTTCGCACTCCTTTTTCTTATTTTTATTATCTACTAATGTGAATTACTTTGATTTTTTTAGGCAACAATTTTGTATGATATTTTAAAAATTCATCATTTGCTGAATATACTATTTTGAAATCATTATTAGCAAAAAATGTCTTCCACGTTTTTGTAAATTCAGAAAACTCGTCTTGATTATATCTAATTCTTGGCATAACATAATGTGATGCAGGATACATGTCAGAAATCTCAAGTGGGATTATTCCTAGAAAAGGATTAAACTGGCAAAACTGGACACGATCATAATATTTTTTAAATCGCTTTTTTATGTCATTATACTCCTTTGATAGATAAAAAGGTCTGACAGTACCATCTGGAATGATAACAAGGATGTCTTTTTTGCACTTGAACCTGCGAACCAATGTGTGAAATGAGATGACTTCGGGTCTGAACTGATCCTCTTTTGAAAAGAGGAATATGGCCTTTTCTTTAAATCTAGGAGTTCTATCTGCAAAATATTTTGAATTTTCTGTAAATAAGCTGATGGTTTCAAATAGCTTGGGATGCGAACGTGCCTTTTTGAGAACATATTCCCATAATCTTCCCTGGTAAATGGCTTCTTTTACTCTATTTACCTCAGCTTTTATTGCAAACAAGTTGTGCAATGCGACATTGTTTATCCTATCGTCAACCTCTAGAGCAAGTAACTCTTTTGGAGTGTACTTTGAGCAAACCTCGCAACTGCAAGAGAAATATGACATCTCCTCAAGCCGAGTTGTTAGATCATCCATTATGTATCTGCCTTTTCTTGCATATAGTATGTATGACGCAGAATCAAAGGTGTCACATCCTAACGCAACTGCAAGTGGAATGGTCATTGGATGGCCTGCTCCAAAAAGATGCAATGGGATAGAATCAGGCATCTGTTTTTTTGCAACAAGAATCATGTTTGCAAGTAACTTGTACTCATAAGACTCCATAAATTCAACTGGACTTCCAAGTGCAAGCATTTCAAATCCATCCTCCACAAGAGTTTTTGTTGATCTTTTTACAAGATCAAAATGTTCTCCACCCTGAATTGGACCTACCCAGATCTGTCCATTTTTTTCACTCTGGTCTAGAGTCTCTTTTGAAATTTTTAAAGTGTGATCAACATAAGACTTGGCTTTTTTTTTAGACAGACCATAACCAGTTGGTCTATCAAGGGGAATTGCAATATCTGTTCGAATATTTTTTTCAAAAGTTGCCATCTCACTTGGCTCAACGTCCACTCTACCATACTCTAAGACTTGATAGCCACCAGAATCTGTCATTACAGCACC
>JAHEYZ010000047.1 GCA_023251295.1 Nitrosotalea sp.
AAAATCATGAACAAATTCTTCACGCGCATCTAAATTGTAATGTTTTACAACTCCAAGCTTCTTTGCTTTTACAGCAATCTTTTTTTGATCATCTCCTTGTCCAACGTCAACCGTGACAGTGACAACATCCAAGCTGTACTCTTTTTGTAAATATTTCACAACTACAGAAGTGTCTAATCCGCCAGAGAAAGCTAAAACTGCCTTTCCTTTCATTTAGGTTTTCTGTGATTTAATTTTAGCATTTATCTTTTGTGTTCTTTGTTTTTTTCATTTTGTGATCTTAAAAATTAAAAATTCAACTCTCAAAAACACAAAGTAGCTTGAGCTAAAATTCGAACACTATTTAACCGCATTATTATAACAGCGTTATATGAAAATCATCACTGGTGGTGTTGTGGTTGCAATAGCTATAGCCGTTGCTGTAGTTGCACTTGGCACACAATCCACAAATCACGCGCAGGAAAACACAGTTAGAGTAGCTTTCTTTCCAAACATTGGGCATTCAATTGCTATTGTAGGAATAGAACGAGAAATATTTTCAGAAAAACTTGGAAATCAGACAACAATAAAAACACGACTTTTTGACTCTGGCCCACAAGTAATAGAAGCAATGTTTGCAAACGAGATTGATCTTGCATATGTAGGCCCAGGTCCTGCGATCAACGGATTTTTAAAGTCTGATGGAAAATCTTTGAAGATACTAGCTGGTGCAGCAAGTGGTGGTGTGAGTCTTGTTGTCCATCCTAACTCTGATATAAAATCACCATCTGATTTTTCTGGTAAAAGAATTGCAGCTCCGCAAATAGGAAATACACAAGACGTGTCTCTAAGAAGTTTCCTTTATCAAAATAATCTAAAGCCAGCTGAAAAAGGCGGAACTGTTTATGTTATCAATGTAGTAAACCCTGATATCTTTACACTTTTTTCAAAAGATGAGCTTGATGCAGCATGGGTACCAGAACCATGGGCAACAAGACTAGTGCAACAACTTGATGGAATAAGACTCTTTCAAGAAAAAGATCTGTGGCCTGATCAAAAATTTTCATCCGCAGTCTTGATTGTAAGATCTGAATTTTTAGAAAAACATCCCGATGTTGTACAAAAATGGGTGGAAGCACATGTGCAAACATCTGACTGGATAAACGAACATCGTGATGAGACTGAAATTATTTACAATGATTTTCTTAAGAAACATACTGGAAAAACTCTACCGCCAGAAATACTTCATGAGGCATT
Organism: Nitrosotalea sp.; assembly: GCA_023251295.1. Taxonomy (GTDB): domain Archaea; phylum Thermoproteota; class Nitrososphaeria; order Nitrososphaerales; family Nitrosopumilaceae; genus UBA8516. The sequence continues at coordinate 1,237 of JAHEYZ010000047.1, forward strand.
CTCAAACCTACAAATAACATCTGATCCAATAGAATCATCTATTTACACATTTGCTGAGAGGGCAAACACTCTTGGCTATCTTGGAAGAGAAAGTTATGTCTTGGAAGGAATATTTTTCACAGAACCACTCAATTCGGTTAAAAAGGAGATTATCTCATAACATGACAAAACTTGAAGCAAGAAACATTGTAAAGAGATTTGATCACAATGGAAATCCTGTTCTTGCGTTAGATGGAATTAATCTCAAAGTTGATGAAGGAGACTTTGTATGTATAGTTGGACCTTCTGGATGTGGTAAATCTACATTTTTGAATATTGTAGCTGGTCTGGAAAAACCAGATTCAGGAGAGATTCTACTTAATGGTAACACAATATCTACACCAGGTCCTGATAGAACGATGGTCTTTCAGGAAGGTGCGCTCTTTCCTTGGCTCAAAGTAATTGATAATGTTGAGTTTGGACTAAAGATGGCAGGGATTCCAAAAAATGAGCGTGCACAAATATCTCAAAGATACCTTGACATGATGCAGCTAACCAAGTTTGCAAATTCCTATACTTATCAACTCTCTACAGGTATGAAACAACGAGTTGCAATTGCACGAGCGCTTGTCATGGATCCTGAAATCCTTCTGATGGATGAGCCGTTTGCTGCATTAGATGCACAAACTAGGGATCTACTTCTAGTAGAATTGCAACTGATCTGGGAAAGAACAAAGAAAACTATACTTTTTGTGACACACAGCATTGCAGAATCTGTTATACTTGGAAATCGTGTAGTTGTATTCAAAAACAGACCTGCAAAGATAAAAAAAGAATTTGTTATAGATTATCGTAGGCCAAGACTTGCAGAAGACGAGAATCTATTAAAATATCAACAAGAGATACTTGCCGAATTAAGAACTGAAGTAAAAGCTCAGATCAAAAGGGAGTTTGAGGAATGAAAGGAAAGATAACTGCAAAAAGGATTGTATTCTACGCTGCAATAGTAGTAGTTTGGCAGATTGTTTTTTCACTTAATATATGGTCTGAAAACATTTTTCCATCTCCACTTCAAGTTGCTGAAGATTTAGCATATGGTGCTGCTGACGGCACTTTGTTTTTTGGAATAGCTACAAGTATGTGGCGATTGATTGTTGGACTTGCAATTTCCATAGCGGGAGGCATCACGCTAGGAGTATTCATGGCTAGAATTGCATCTGTAAACCAAACCATTGGCTCACTTATTCTTGGGCTGCAATCAGTTCCATCCGTTGCGTGGGTTCCTATGTCGCTTTTGTGGTTTGGTCTTACTGATAGTGGAATAATTTTTGTTACAGTTGCCAGTTCTTTGTTTGCAGTAACCATCAACACATATTCTGGAATGAAAAACATTCCTACATCATACATTGCAGCTGCAAGAAACATGGGTACAAGTGAAGCACAATTAATTACAAATGTCATGCTTCCTGCAGCATTTCCATATTTGATTTCTGGTTTCAAACAAGGGTGGGCATTTGCCTGGCGTGGTGTAATTGGTGCAGAAATAATTTTTTCATTTTTAGGACTAGGATTCCTACTAAACGTTGGACGAGAGCTAAATGACATTTCGCAGGTGATTTCTGTCATGCTTGTTATAATGATAATAGGAATCTTGATTGATGGATTTGTTTTCAAAAAGATTGAAAGAAAAGTAATGTCAAGATGGGGCTTGGCCTAATAAAAAATTTATTATCTTACACTTCATCACAAGATTAGGAGTGTTTTCTCTTTTTAGCAAAAATTCCAGCAATTATAGCGCCAGCAGGTATGATGCCAAGTAAATAATATGCCTTAAATCCGATCTCCTGTTTTTTACCAGTCTCAAATCCAGAAATAGTGATCTGCTCGCTAGACTGTGGTCCTAAATCAAATGCTACATGCCACGTGTTTTGTTCGTCTCTACTTTGTACTGATTCAATTTTTTTTCCTTCTTGATATACAACAAATTTCTGTGATTCTGATTCTGTAGGGAATTCAATATTTGCAAAAGATTTCATTGGCCATGGATTTCTTGCAAAAAACGTTAATGCGTTTTTCTCGTTATCAAATTTTATATCAGTCAAGTATCCTTCTGTCTTGTATCTAAAATCAAATCTTTTGTTATCTCGAATGACAAAAGTTGGAATTACCATGTCATCTCCAATCACAAAACAGCTATAGTAATTTACTTGTGTTGCAAACAATGGATCTGGATAAATTGAAAATTCTTTTCTCTCTCCCGGTTCCAGCTTTTCTATACTTTCAACGCTTTTTCCAACATCGATGAATTTGTTATCTTTTCCATGAACTAATGCGTACACTTTGACCCCATATGTGGTAGAATTTCCGTTATTGACTATAAAACCAGAAGTGTGGCCATCTTGATGTTTGACAAGAGTGTTGTCATAAACTACTTCGATATTTGTGTAATCTGTAGGGCCTGAAACAAATGTGACCATCGGTTTTTCAAGAATTGGGTTTTTGCTTGAGACTTGATCAAATTTAATCTTAAATGGTATGTCTTTTGCTGGATTTGCAACTGGTAAAGTATATGATTCTGAAATTATCTTATCCGTGTCTAGTATCTTGATTTCTATTGTAGGAATTATGGGATAATTTTCTGAATTCTTGACTGCCCCAATCACCGTGTAAATTCCATCACCATCAAAATACGAACTAATTTCATTATCTGGAATCCATACTTCTGCACTTGAAACTTGTACAGTCAGGCCTAATGCGAACAAGATAACAAGATCCACTATGATAACAGTATGTCTCATTGAAGGCAACAAATCAGAATTAATTGCTGAATTTTAATGTAGAGTCTAAATTTAAGTTAAAATTTATCTAATTGTTCATTGTTTGCCTTGCGAGCTCTGCACCTTCAACCATTGCCTTGATCTTCTCAAACGCTACAGTTCTTGATCTTGTTCTAAGGCCACAGTCTGGGTTGACATAAACTTTAGCAGGATCGCCTAATGCTTTTGCCGAATAAAGTATTCTATCTCGTACAAGCTTTGGTGTTTCTATCATGTCAACATGAACATCGGTGACACCAATTCCAATCTCTCCTTTGTATCCATATTCTTTGAACAGCTTAAGCACATGGTATCCTTTTCTTTCTTTGTCATTTACTCCCAAATTCCATGAATCACGATTTGCAAATTCTAATGTGTATTGTTGAGCTTTTA
>JAHEYZ010000019.1 GCA_023251295.1 Nitrosotalea sp.
CACATGTTTCTGAAAGAGTGCCTGAACCACCGCCGATAATAATAACACCGTCAGCAGAAAGTGCATTAAGAAAGTCTCTTGCCAGACCAAGTCCACTAGGTATCACTATATCACAATATTCATTTGCAAAAGAGGGATCGTTTTGGGGAATGATTCCAACGGTTAGACCGTTTGCATCTTTTGCCCCATTACATGCAGCACGCATAACTCCACCAAGGCCTCCAGTAACCAGTACCGAATTGGATTTCGCTACCTCAGCTCCTGTTTCATATGCTATTTTTTCAAGTGTAGGATTTGTTCCGTTTTCATTATTCCCTATTACAAGAATTTGTTTTTTCTTTGCCACAAATAGGATAAAACATATTATAATAAAAGTCGTGATAATTCCTTACCACAAAGGATATTAAATCAAATATTCAAACTCAAGTATGGAAAAACGATCAATGCCAGTTTGTTTTACATCCGATCAGTACAAGATGGTAGAAGGGATTGCAAAACGAAAAGGCATGCTTAATGCAAGCCAGCTGATAGAAGAAGCACTGCAACAGAATTAAAACCATAATAATTTCTTTTCATCATTTATCAATCATTGAAAGATTATTTTAGGAATTAGACTGTTTCACATCTAAGATATTGTTGAAATTAATCACTAACGTTTTTTTAACAGATATGCAAATTGTATTTGTGGGCATACTAAATCACAAGCCATCATTTTGTACAGTATGTAAGAAAAGTATTACTCACAAGCACAAGCCAAAGCGTGATTGGAATGTGGGAGGTCCTTTATGTTCTGACTGTTACGTAGATGAAATGCAAAAATACTACGATTTGAGTGTTAAGCAAAAATGCGTTATTTGCGGAATAGAAAAGAATGTTCCAGATTTATGGGAGCCTAGATACCAATGGGAAATGAAAGGCCTTCTTTGTAAACCATGTTTTGATAAAAAAGAAACAGAAAATGAAAAATTGCGAACCTTTTGTAATTTGTGCGGAACCAAACTTGGTTTCATAAGATATGATCCAAAGAAACATTGGTCGATTCAAGGACAACTCTGCAGAAATTGCTGGGATGCACAAAAGGCAAAAAATGATCAATAATGCATTTTTTTAAAAAATTCAAATGTGAAAAATGTTGTAAAAAATTCAAACAGCAAGAAGAACTAATGCAACATGAACAGGTTATCCATGGAAAAGATCTGCTCTATGATTGCAAAGAATGCAATGAATTTTTTTCAAGCATGGAACAGATGCGAACACATTTACAAAGACATCATTCTTACAGTGGCACTCGTGACATCTAGATAGCTTTTAATGATTTTACTACTGGTGGTCTTAGCTTACTAAAGACTCTGAATCCGCAGATACATTTTATCTCAGGCAATCTGCTTAGCTCAGTTTGTGTGACAGGAGTCCCACATCGCATGCATGAATATACCACACTAAAACTTGGAGCTTCTGGTTTTTCTTCAACAATTTCTTGAGGATCTTCATTTGACATGTCTTTAATCAAAAATGTCTGTAATTTAAGGCTAACAGAATTATTTTAGAGTAAGTTCAATGTAAACGTCATTTGGAATCTTTATTCTCATTAATTGTCGTATCGCTCGGTCATCTGCACTAAGATCTATAACACGTCTGTGTATTCGCATTTCCCATTTTTCGTATGTGTTTGTTCCCTGACCACATGGGGATTTTCGTGTTACAACGTTTAGCCTTTTTACTGGAAGCGGTGTTGGCCCCTTTACTTTGACACCGGTTTTTTCACCAATGCCTTTAATTTCAGTACAGACTCCGTCAAGCCTGAGCAGACTTGTGCTGGTAAGCTTGATTCGAGCCGTTTGTGTCATTCAAACCACTAAGCGGTGTATTTTTCAGTAATATCTTTTACAACGCCCGCAGCAATTGTTGCACCCATGTCTCGGAGTGCAAATCTTCCTAATTCCGGAAAGTCTTGGAAGGTTTCGATTGGTATTGGTCTGACTGGTCGAATTCTTACGATTGCAGAATCTCCTGCTTTTAGAAACTTTGGATCCTTTTCTTCTGCAGCACCTGTTTGTGGGTTTATCTTTGCTTCAAATGCAACAATGGTTGCTGCAACCTGTGCAGTATGTGCATGCATTACTGGTGTGTAACCAGGTGCAAGTGCAGTTGGATGATGAATTACTATAATTTGAGCTCGAAATTCTTTTGCCACATTTGGAGGACTGTCAGGTGTTCCAATTACATCTCCTCTTTTGATATCTTTTTTATCTACACCTCTAAGGTTGAAACCAATGTTGTCACCGGCTTCGGCAGATTCCATTTGTGTATGGTGAGTTTCAATTGTTTTAATTTCTCCTGGGACTCCTGCTGGCATGACAATGATTTTTTGCCCTGCTTTTACAGTTCCTGTTTCGACACGACCTACTGGAACTGTACCTACACCAGTGATTGTATAAACATCTTGAATTGGAATTCGTAATGGTTTGCCGGTTGGTTTTTCTGGCAGTTTGAAATCATCAAATGTTTCAAGCAATGTCTTTCCCGTCCACCACTTCATGTTGTCAGATTTTTTAACCAAATTATCACCCTTCCATCCAGAAACTGGAATTATTGGAACGTTTTCTAATTTGAAGCCAACTGATTTAATTAGTTTTTCAGCCTTTTCCTTGGCTACCTTGAATGCCTGTTCAGAATAATTACTATCATCCATCTTGTTGATGGCAACAATTATCTGACCTACACCAAGGGTTCTCAAAAGGAAGGCGTGTTCTCTTGCTTGGCCTCCTGGTGCTATTGCTGTATCAGTCTCACCTTCTTTTGCAGAAAGAACAAGAATTGCACAGTCAGCCTCGGAAGCACCAGTAATCATGTTTTTGATAAAGTCCCTGTGTCCGGGTGCATCAATTAATGTAAAGAAGTATTTTGCACTCTCAAATTTCTGAAACGCTAGGTCAATTGTGATACCTCGCTCTCTTTCATCTTTGATGTTGTCCATAACCCAAGCATACTTGAAGGTGTCTCCTTTTCCTGTCTTTTCAGACTCTGCTGCATGTGCAGCAATAGTCCTCTCATCAACAAGACCAAGATCCATCAACATATGACCCATTGTGGTTGATTTACCGTTATCAATGTGACCTGTGACGATCATGTTCAAGTGCGGCTTTTTGCTAGCGCTCATAACGAATCCTCACCAGCATGGGCTTTATTACCATTTCGATTTTTTGGGATTCTTTCCAATATATTTTGAATAATTTACTGATCTACTGATTGACGTTGATTATTTTTCACATACTATAAATCAAAGTATTTTATGACTAGGAATATTGAAAATTACTGTTACAGTTATCAAAGCTGATGTTGGTGGAATCGGTGGTCATACAAGACCAAGTGATGGTTTGTTAAATGCAGTCAGAAATATTGTAAGACTTCAAGTTAGAAAAGATGGAAAGGGACTCGTAATTGATTCTTACATTGGTTATTGTGGTGATGACATCCACATTGTTATGACACATACAAAAGGAGTAGACAATAAAGAAATTCACCAGCTTGCATGGAAAGCCTTTGAAGCAGCTACAAGGGTTGCAAAAAATGAAGGTCTCTATGGTGCAGGTCAGGACTTGCTCAAAGATTCATTTTCAGGTAACGTAAAAGGAATGGGTCCTGGTGTTGCAGAGATGCAATTTGAGGAAAGACCAAACGAGGCCTTTACGATTTATGCTGCAGATAAAACAGAGCCTGGGGCATTCAACTATCCATTTTATAGAATGTTTGTGGATACTCTAAGTAACACAGGTCTAATAGTAAATGAAAATCTTGCCAGAGGCGTCAAGATAAATGTCATGGATGTTGAAAAGGGAAAAGTTGCCGAACTTCATCTCTGGCAAGACAAGCCCACGCTTGAAGCAGCTTTGATGTATCCTGGAAGATATGTTGTTTCTTCAGTATATACAAAAGATAATCAACCAATACTTGCAGCATCAACTGACAGATTACACAACATTGCAGGGAAATATGTTGGAAAAGATGATCCCATTTGTATCATAAGAACACAAAAAGATTTTCCGGCAACTGAAGAAGTGGGAAGCGCATTTAGCAATCCGCATTATGTTGCAGGAAACACAAGAGGCAGCCATCACATGCCACTTATGCCAGTAAGGATAAACTCACCAGCAAGCATCAACTTTGCAATACCAATTGTCAGCAGTCTTGTTTTTAGTATGCATAATGGAATACTTGTGGGACCAGTAGATGGATTTGCAACTGCAGATTGGGATTACGTAAGAGATCTTGCAACAAAAAGAGCATTTGCAATGCGAAGTCAAGGATTTTTCCATCCTGCAACACTAGTCCCTAGTGAGCTGGAATATGCAGAAGGATATAGAGCCCGAATGAATGTTGTTTGGAGCAAGATGAGACCAATCACAAACAATCAGCAAAAATCTCATCCACAACACAAACCAAGTCAGATACCACAACCACATCAAGAAAAACAAATTACAACCCAGCAACCAAAACCACACATAAAACCTCCACAAAAAACAACTAAACCAAAACCACTAAAAGCAAAGACCATAAAGCCTAAAGAAAAATCAGATCAACAAGAAACCAAATCAGAATAAAAACATAGACAACACAAATAAATCCCTACTAAATACAATTACAAAAAATCCAAAACTCATAATCAATATATCATAGATGAATCAAGTATCCATGGTTTGTTTATTATCAACTTTAAAAACTATGAGGAGATAGCCGGCGCAAAAACACTCAAGTTAGTAAAAATAGCAGAAAAGGTTTCAAAAAAATACAGAATCAAAATAGCTGTAGCACCTCCACAGCACCTACTTGCTGAAATGGCCAGATGCAACATACCTGTTTTGGCTCAGCATCTAGATACCTCAAAAATTGGTAGCACTACTGGTTTTATGGTTCCTGAAATCGTAAAAAAATCTCTTGTCAAAGGTTCTTTGATAAATCACAGTGAGCACAGAATTCCTGCAAAACAAATTAGTGAATTAGTCTCAAGATTAAAAAAACTTGGAATGATCTCAGTAGTGTGCGTTAAAGACGTGAGTGAGGCAAGAAGATATGCAAAGTTAAACCCAGATTACATAGCTATTGAACCGCCTGAGCTTATAGGGACTGGTAAGGCAGTATCAAAAGAAAGACCAGAAATAATAACAAGTTCAGTAACTGCTGTAAAGCAAGCAAAAAATTCTACCAAGCTTCTTTGCGGAGCAGGTATTGTCTCAGGAGAAGATGTCGCGAAAGCTATGCAGTTGGGTGCTATGGGGATCCTAGTAGCAAGTGGCATAATCAAAGCAAAGAACTGGACACACATAGTAGAAGAATTTGCTAGGGCAATATCAAAAAACCAGAAAGGTTGATAACCCAAATCATAACAATTGGCGTGATATGAAGCCAATTTATTTTTTTGACGAAGGGGATGGTAAGAACAAAAAACTGCTAGGTGGAAAAGGTGCAGGACTGTGCGAGATGACAAGAATTGGACTACCGGTTCCTCCAGGTTTTACAATCACTACTGAGGTCTGTGACAAATATTATCAGAATAACAAAAAATTGCCACGAGATCTGATGGCTCAAGTAAGAAAAAACATTGCAAAGATAGAAAAACGAACTGGAAAAAAATTTGGCTCTTTAGAAAATCCACTTCTAGTATCAGTCAGGTCTGGTGCTGCGTTATCTATGCCAGGAATGATGGACACCATACTAAACCTTGGATTAAATGATCAGACTGTTACAGGGTTGACTAAAAAAAGCAACAATGAACGTTTTGTATGGGATTCCTACAGGAGGTTTATCCAACTTTTTGGCAAAGTCGTTTTTGGTGTAAATGATAAAAAATTTGACGAGATTCTAGAGGATACCAAGCGTCAATTCATTGTTCAAAACGATAACGAACTTAATGCAGAGACTCTCAGGGGGATTGCGTCAAAATATAAACAGATTTGTGAAAACCACACTGGAAAACCATTTCCCTCTGATCCTTACAACCAACTTGAGCTTGCAATCGAGGCAGTTTTTAAGAGTTGGACGGGCGAAAGAGCTGTGGTATATAGAGAAAAATACAAAATTACCAAAGATATTGCAAATGGAACTGCAGTAAATGTCGTAGCGATGGTTTTTGGCAACATGGGAAGTGACAGTGCTACAGGAGTTGTGTTTACACGAAACCCAGGAGATGGAACAAGAAAAGTTTTTGGAGAATATCTAGTCAATGCACAAGGCGAAGACGTTGTTGCAGGAATTAGAACACCGCAAACAATAGACAACTTGGAAAAAGAGCTGCCAAACACTTTTGCACAGTTAATGAAAACCTGTGCAAAGTTAGAACAACACTACAAAGAACCACAAGATCTGGAATTTACAGTAGAGCAAGGCAAGTTTTACATGTTGCAGACACGCTCTGCAAAGATGAATGCTTCTGGAATGATTAGAACCTCAGTCGAGATGGTAAAAGAAAAACTCATTTCAAAAGAGAGAGCTCTTTCAAGATTACATCCTGATCAACTCGAACAGCTGTTACACAAGACGATAAACACAGAAGCAGTAAAAAGTCACTCACCCATCGTAAAAGGAATAGCTGCCTCACCTGGTGCAGCAACCGGTGTTGTTGTTTTTGATGTAAAAAAAGCGGTAAAGATGGGAGAAGATGGAGTCAAAGTAGTCCTGGTCAGAGAAGAAACAAAACCAGAAGACGTACCGGCATTTTTTGCATCGGTTGGAATTCTAACAAGCAGAGGTGGAAAAACTTCACATGCCGCAGTAGTTGCAAGAGGGATGGGAAAACCATGCATCGTGGGCTGTACAGATATGAAAATAGATTACACTACAAAAATATTCCAAGTGGATAGTAAAACTGTCCATGAGGGCGAGGTCATTACAATAGATGGCAGTCAAGGCATTGTTTTTTTGGGCGAGATTCCTACTGTGGAACCTGAAATAACAAGCGAGTTAAAAACAGTCATACAGTGGGCAGAGCAAATCAAAAGACTTGACATACGAGCTAACGCAGACACTCCCGAAGCTGCAAGGCTCGCCAGAAACTATGGGGCAAAAGGAATAGGGCTTTGCAGAACAGAAAGAATGTTCAATGCACGTGACAGATTGGGTCTCTTTGTTGACATGATAATGGCACGCAGTGTAGACGAAAGAAAAGCAGTGCTAGAAAAGTTGCTGGTTTTGCAGAAAGGCGATTTCAAAGAGATACTCAAGGTCATGGAAGGATACAAGGTTACAATTAGATTACTAGATCCTCCATTGCATGAATTCTTACCAAACATTGAAGAGTTAATCAACAAGATACATAGACTAGAAAATCAAAATACACCAGAAGAGATTGAGAAAACAAAAAAGATTCTTGCTCGTGCAAGAGAATTAGCTGAAATCAATCCAATGATGGGCCACCGCGGGGTCAGAGTCGGCATAACGTTCCCAGAGATTTATGAAATGCAGATTAGAGCAATTTGTGAAGCTGCTGGTGAACTTGCAAGAGAAAAGGTTAACGCACATGCACAGATCATGGTGCCTCAAGTAGGCAGCATAGACGAACTAGATCAGATCAAACGAATTTACGATACAATAAAATCATCTGTAGAATCAAAGATGGGATTAAAATTAAAAATTAATTTTGGTACCATGCTTGAAGTTGTCAGGTCATGTCTTACGGCAAATGAGCTTGTTAAAACGGCAGAATTCTTTAGCTTTGGCACAAATGATCTGACACAAGCAGTATTTAGCTTTAGCAGGGAAGATGTAGAAGGCAAATTCCTTTCCGAGTATCTCGAAAAAGGAATACTGCAAGAGAATCCGTTCCAATCGGTGGATGTAACCGGAGTAGGAAGTTTGATGGAGATTGCAATATCAACAGGAAGAAAGATCAGGCCAGACGTGGAAATAGGAATATGTGGGGAACATGGAGGAGACCCTAGTTCCATTTCATTTTTTCACAAGGCTGGCCTAAGTTATGTAAGTGCATCTTCACATAGAATCCCGATTGCAATTCTTGCAGCAGCACAAGCTGCGCTTTCAGACAAGCCAAAAAAGAAGATCAGAACAAAAAAGAGATCAAAAAGAAGATAATCATTCTAACAGTGTTGCAGATGCAAAGTAAACATGAAACGGCTGACAGTAAATTACCACTATATTATACACATTAGTATTGATTCCACTTAGCTCATAATTTTGTGATCCCTTGTTTCCCTTTAGTTTGCCAAGGTCTATTCCACTATCAACATCGCCATTTTTTGTCATGTAGACATGTAGATCAGGTCCATTTGTTACTTCGAAATCTTCAAACCTAAGAAAGGAGACATCACCTACTTTTATCACTTCAGCTTTGCCTGTTGCTTGATGTCCTTTTAATCCCTGAAAAGTCCCTAGTTTAGAAAATTTAGGGGGTTGTTGTGAGCCAGGAGCAACCTTTGCTATCATCTCTTGCATATCTTCTGAGACCCTTTTGGTGAACTTTTTTGCTTCTTCCATTATCAAATCAATTGTCACTTGTGGCATCTTTTTTACAAGTGCGCTCCTTTGATCATCTACCATATTTACAAATTTTTCATAAGTAAGATCTTTTTGAATTTCACTTAGTGCTTTGGGCAATGGCTCATCAATCACTCTATCATAAAAGAGTGGGCTCGCTATGTAATATAGCCCAACTGCAGCGACACCAACAATTACTGCTATCGTGATGCCTTTTAGCATATACTTGCAATAAGAAAATCTAACTATTAAGGATTGAAGAAAATTGAAATATCCAATTGAGTGCATAATATTTTGAAGTGTTACCAAGACTTGATTCAATAAAACCTGCCAGATTGAAGATTGGTCTTACGCAGCACAAGCTTGCTTCATTGACCGGAGTCAGTACTTCAATGATTAATCAAATAGAGTCTGGAAGATGCCAGCCAAGCTACGCTACTGCAAAAAAAATTTTCGAAGTTCTTGGTTCATTGGAGAATCAGTCTTCAATGAAGGCAGGAGACATTTGCAGTAGAGAAATCACAAAACTAAAAACAACTGATTCACTACATGACGCAATAAAAAAGATGCAGGAGCATTCGATTAGTCAGATTCCAGTTTTTGATGGAAATGATGTTGTCGGTTTGATAAGTGAAGATGGACTAGTCAAACATTTGATAGATAGTGACGAGATGCAACGAAAAAAGATAAAGCTCTCCGAGGTTATGGAACCACGCCCTCCCATTGTAGAGTACAATACTCCTGCAAAAACACTAGTTCCACTTGTCAGATTTTCAAAGTGCATTCTTGTTTCAAAACACAGCAAGATTATTGGAATAATTACTGCGTCAGATACTCTAAAAATGATGGAATAAATCTAGAGCTTTGGATGAGAGCAAAGTTCTGCAAGCACACCGGACAGTGATTTTGGATGAATAAAGACAATTTGTGTTCCTTCAGAACCTGACCTTATTTTACCAAGAAATTGAATTCCACATCCTTCCATGCGCTCATATTCTTTTTCAATGTCATCGGTTGCAAGAGCCATGTGATGTAACCCTTCGCCTTTTTTTTCTAGAAATTTCTTAATAGGGCTGTCATCACGAGTTGGTTGCATTAATTCAATTCTGCCATTTTCTAATCGAAGTATTGCCAGTTTTACCCCTTCCGATTCTACTGTTTCGTAAATCACTTCATTTACTCCTAGGGTTTGTTGGTATTGTTTTGCGGCATCCTCTACATTGTTTACTGCGATTGCGATGTGATCTATTTTCATTTTAGAAGACTTCCTTTGGATGATAAATTCCAAAAACTTCCCTGAAATTGTTACTTATTTCACCAAGGGTAGCATAACCTTTGACTGCGTCAATTATGTAGGGCATTAGGTTTTCGTCTTTTTCTGAAGTACTCTTCATTTTTGAAAGGAGGTTTTCTACTTTTTTGTTATCGCGAGTGCTTTTTAGTTCTCTAAGATTTTTAGCTTGTTGTGTCTCTATCGAATTATCTATTTTCATTAATTCCTGTTTTGTTTCTTTTGCATCTGTAAATTTGTTAACGCCCACTATGATTCTTTCACCACTGTCAATTTCTTTTTTTAGACGGTAGGCATTTTGTCTGATTTCAGACTGGAAGAATCCTCGCTCTATTCCAACAAGTGAACCACCCATCCTGTCTATTTTTTTGAGGTATTTGTTAACCTCGTCCTCGATTCTATCACAGAGAGATTCTACATAATAAGAACCTGCAAGAGGATCTACAGTTTTTGTGATTCCGCTCTCATGTGCAACTATTTGTTGTGTTCTTAGTGCTATCTTCACGGCAGCTTCTGTAGGGAGTGCCAATGCTTCATCTTTTGAATTGGTGTGGAGAGATTGTGCTCCCCCAAGTACTGCTGCCATGGATTGTATGGCAACTCTTACAATGTTGTTGTCAGGTTGCTGTGCGGTAAGTGATTCACCACTTGTTTGTACATGAAATCTAAGATGTATTGATTTCGGATCACGGGCATGGAATCTTTCTTTTATTATTTTTGCATAAATTCTTCGTGCTACTCTAAATTTGGCAACCTCTTCAAGAAATTCATTTGTACAACAGAAAAAGAATGACAATCTTGGAGCAAACTCATCTATTTTTAGACCACGTTCAATGCAAGTTTCAATGTATTCTATTGCGTTTGCAATTGTAAACGCAACCTCTTGAACTGCATTACAACCCGCTTCACGCATGTGATATCCAGAAATTGAAATTGGATACCATTGCGGAACTTTTTTAGAGCAGTACTCTATCATGTCACCAATCAATCGCATTGATGGTTTTGGCGGATAGATGTAGGTATTTCTTGCAATGTACTCTTTTAGAATATCATTTTGTGTAGTGCCTCTTAATGCATTGCTTGATACACCTTGCGATTCTCCAACTGCTATGTACAATGAAAGTAAGGTTGATGCCGTAGAGTTTATCGTCATGGATGTACTTACTTTGTCAAGAGGAATTCCATTAAAGCAGGCCATCATGTCTTTAAGTGAAGTAATAGAGACACCTACTTTTCCCACCTCACCTTCTGCATGTGAATCGTCTGCGTCATATCCTATTTGTGTTGGAAGATCAAAAGCCATACTAAGACCTGTTTGGCCCCTTTCTAGCAAAAACTTGAATCTCTCATTTGTCTTGTCGGCAGTAGCAAATCCAGTATACTGTCTCATGGTCCACAATCTATCACGATACATTCCAGGATGTACTCCTCGAGTGAAGGGATATTTACCTGGTTCCTCGTTTTTGCTTCTTGATTTTATCTTAGAATCATAGACTCGTTTTACAGGAATTTTTGAATCAGTTTTAACTGGTTTCATATTATCACTTTATTGATTTTGAGATCTTGTCAGCAGCTGCAAATGGATCTAGTGTTTTTGATTGCACTTTTTTTAGATATTTTGTATACGTGTTACTGGTATCAAGCATCTGGTCAACTTTGGTTTTAATATTATTTAAAACAATGTCTCTTAGTTCTGTTTCAAGTCTAGATTTTTCTTCGGTATTTTTTGTTTTCCTTTTTATACCTATAAGCTCGTTTAATTTTTTTGTAAATTCTGTTATTCCCTTGTTTGATTTTGTCGAAGTCATCATTATTGGAGGATTTTTTTCTGACATTCCTATAAAGTCTCTTACTGCGTCAAACAGCTGACTTGCCCCTGTAAGATCACTTTTGTTTACAAGATAAATATCTCCAATTTCTGTGAGTCCTGCTTTTATCGTCTGTATGCTATCACCCGTGTTTGGATTGAAAACAACCACAGTAATGTCTGCAATTTTTGAAATCTCAACTTCGGTTTGACCAGCACCAACACTTTCAATAATAATTGTATCAAATCCTGCATATTCCAATATTCTGATGCTGTTTCTTACTGCGCGTGAGATTGCACCTGTTGCGCCTCTTGAAGCCATGCTTCTGATATAAGTTCCTGAATCAGTGGAATCTGACATTCTAACTCGGTCACCAAGTATTGCACCACCTGTGATATGGCTTGTTGGATCAATTGCAAGCACGGCTGCTTTGTATCCAAGTTTTTTTAGCTCAAGTGCAGTCTTGTCTATAAGCGAGCTTTTCCCAGCGCCTGCAGGCCCTGTTATTCCTATAACGATTGATTTTCCAGAACTTTTGAATATTTTTTTTATTAATGAGCGTGCACCTTTCTCATTGTTTTCTATGATCGATATCGCTCTTGCGATTGCATGTCTTTTGCCATGTTTTAATTCGCTTAAAATATCCATATAGAAAGAATAACTCGTCGTATCCACAATAAAATCTTCTTGTTTTTGACATCAGGATTTTATCCCAACAAAGATTTTAAACCCAAAAGACAGTTTAACTGATATGTCTCAAAAGGCTACCACTAGACGAATAAAAATTCTTGTTGCAAAACTAGGTCTTGACGGTCATGACCGTGGCGCGTTGGTTTTATGCCGTGCGTTCAGAGATGCTGGAATGGAAGTAATCTATTCAGGACTCTTTGCCACACCAGAAAGAATTTCCAAGATAATTGAGGATGAAGATGCTGATGCGGTGGCTTTGAGTCTTCTAAATGGCGCTCATCTTACATTATTTCCTAGAGTTGTCAAAACACTCAAAGAAAAGGGGATCAGAGATGTGTTAGTTGTTGGAGGAGGCGTCATTCCAGAAGATGATAAACCAGAACTTGAGAAAGCAGGAGTCACCGGAAACTTTGGCCCCGGAACTCCGTTATCTACAATTATTGATCATATAACATCTGGTGTTTCAAAACTAAGAAAAATTTAGTTATTCTTTTGAGTCGGGCCACATCATTTGTCGCATTTTCTTTCCCACTTGCTCTATTTGATGTGAATCTATCTGTTTCATGTATCTGTCAAAAGCGTTTTTACCATTTTTCTGATAGTCACTAATCCATTCTTGATTAAATGTCCCATCCTGAATCATGTTTAGAACTTTCTTCATTTTTTCTTTAACCTCTTTGTCCATCACCATCGGCCCTCGTGTAAGGCCACCATATCGTGCAGTCTCGCTGACTCTTCTCCACATTCCATTAATTCCGTATCTTTGTATCATGTCAACAATTAGTTTCAATTCATGCAAGACCTCAAAGTATGCGATTTCTGGTTGGTATCCTGCTTCAACTAGTGTTTCAAATGCATTCATAATCATTGACGCACATCCTCCACAAAGATCCGCTTGCTCACCAAACCAATCAGTTTCTACTTCTTCTTGAAATGTTGTTTGTATAACTCCAGCCCTTGTGCTTCCAATTCCTTTTGCTATTCCAAGTGCCCTCTCCCATGCTTTTTTGGTATAATCCTGGTATACTGCAACAATTGATGGAGTACCAAATCCTTCAAGATATGTTTCTCTTACTTTGGAGCCTGGACCTTTTGGTGCCACCATTATAACATCAACATTATTTGGGGCCTTTATCCACTCCCAGTGGATTGCAGCACCATGTGAAAATGATAATGCTTTTCCTTCGCTAAGGTTTGGTCCAATTTCTTCTCTATAGATCTTTGCTTGAAGCATGTCAGGTACCAATACATAAATGATATCAGCGGCCTTGCACGCGTCTGCAATTTTCATTACTTTGTGTCCGTCAGATTGAGCTTTTTTCCAGCTCTCCCCTCCTTCTTTTAATCCTATAATGACTTTGAGGCCAGAATCTTTGAGGTTGTTAGCTTGTGCATTACCCTGTATTCCATACCCAATTATTGCAATTGTTTGGTTCTTGATTGGATCTAAACTGACTTGATCGTCTTTCCAAGTTTTTGCCATAGGAGGGAGGCAATTTATTACAAATATAATCTTTCGATATCTAAATTGTCAGTTCTTTTCCGCATTTTAAGCACTTGACTATTGTATCTACTGATTGTAGTTTTTCAAACTTTTTAGATCCACACCCAGGACAGATGGGACATGCCCGCAGTTTTTTCATGATTTATGCACCAAGTTTTGCTTTGTATGATTTGATTTCGCTTTCTTCTACTTTTTTAAAGAGAGGAGATATTGCGCCTAGTTTATGGTTTGGTTTGATTCCAAGTTCTGAAATCGAGTCCCATTTTTGCTCATATACTTTATCTTTTAGATTGAGTTGTTCCCATATTTTTTCTGCAGATTCTGGCAAAAATGGAAAAAGTGCAATTGCTATGCTACGTGCCGCGTTGACTGAAAGATAAACACAATTGTTTGTTCCTTTCCCGTTTTTCCAAGGTTCTTTGTGTTGGAAATATTGGTTAAAGTTTGCTGAGAACTCTAGTATTTTTTTAAGAGCCCTGTCAATATTGTTTTGAGCTAATAATTCTCCAACAGAATACGACAGGTTTTTAATTTTATCTTCTGCCTCTTTGTCGATATCATCAAACTCATCTTTAGATGGTACCACCCCTGCAAAACTTTTTTGTGTAAATCCCAATGCGCGATTTACAAAGTTTCCTAAATTGCCTATAAGCTCTGAATTTATTCTTGCGGCAAACTCATCCCAATCAAAATTGAGATCATCTTGGCTATAGGGAGTGATCAATGCAAGATAAAACCGCAGATAATCAGCAGGATAGAGAGTGAGAAAGTCTCTAAGACCGATGTACCAGTTTCTGCTCTTTGAGATCTTTTTTGATTGCAACATGAGGTGGCCGCGCGTTGGGATGTAGTCTGGAAGTTTGTATTCTTTTTCTATTCCAATTCTCATCGCAGGCAAAAATAGATAGTGATGATATACGATATCTTTTCCAATAAAATGGTAAATGTCTGCCAGGTTCCAAAATGCCTTTCCATCCAGTCCTTTGTCCTTTAAGAATTTTATTGTAGAAGAAATGTATGCAAGATGATTATCAAACCAACCGTAAAAGACCTGATCTTTTGCATCTTCAAGAGGAATTGTCACTCCCCATGTAATGTCTCTTGTAATGTCCCAGTCTACTAATCCATCCTGAATCCAGTTTTGAACATATTTTTTTACGTCTTTTTGGAGATGAGGGCTATTTTCAAGCCATTCATTTAGGTTTTCAACAAAGTTTGTGAGTTTGAAAAAATAGTGTTTTGTCTTTTCTTTTATAGGCGGATTTTTGCATATTGAGCATCTTGGATTCTCAATTTCTTCGGGAACCCTTCCACATTTTTCACACAAATCAGAGTACTGATCCTCGGCTTTGCAGTGAGGACATGTTCCAATTACATATCTGTCTGGGAGAAACTTTTTGTCAAACTGACAATAAAACTGTACAATCTCTTTTTCATAAATGTGGTTGTTTTTGTTCAGTTTCTTAAACACATTTTGAACAAATTCTACGTTTTCAGGCGAGCTTGTTCTGTAAAAAAAATCAAACTTTATCCCAAAGGCAGCAAAGTCGTCATAATCTCGTTTATTCCAAAATTTCACATACTCTTCTGGACTTTTTTTCTCCCTTTCGGCTTGCAACAGAATTGGAGTTCCAAAATCGTCTGACGCGCAAATATAGTACGCTTCCACTCCTTTGAGTTTTAAATATCTTGTTGTTATATCAGCAGGAAGATATGTTGATGCAACATGACCAAGGTGAATCTCTCCATTTGCATAAGGCAACGCACTTGTAATGATGGCCTTGTTACTCATTAAGTGAGTAAAACGTGAGGCGAATTTAAGCTAATCCCAGCTGTGTGCATACTTTATTTGAGCTGCTGTAGGTTTATCGATTTTTACATTCATGGCTTTTAATGCATCAACTGCAATCTGTCTGTCAATTTCAGGTGGAACAGTTATAACTTTTTTTCCTATCTTTTTGTAATTCTTTTGGATGTAGATTATAGAAAGAAGCTGGTTTGAAAATGATTGCGCCATTACTTCTGGTGGATGTCCTTCTGCAGCTACAAGATTTGCAATTCTTCCTTTTCCAATAAGATAAACACGCTTTCCATTATTGAGCGAGCATTCATCAAGACTCGGTCTTATTTCTCTTACTGATCTTGATTTGTGTAGTAGAAACTTTGCCTCCACTTCAACGTCAAAGTGACCTACGTTACCCATTATTGCACCATCTTTCATTTTCACAATATGCTCTTTTCTTATCACTCCAGTCTGGCCAGTTGCTGTGATAAAAATATCTCCAATTTTTGCTGCTTGTTCCATTGGTAAAACTTCGTAGCCATCCATGTGTGCTTCTAAAGCGCGAACTGGATCTACTTCGGTAACATAGACTTTGGCTCCCATTCCATTCATTCTAGACGCAACTCCTCTTCCTACCCATCCATAGCCAGCTATTACCACACGTTTGCTGGCAACTAGCAGGTTCATTGCTCTCAGATAGCCATCAACTGTACTTTGCCCTGTCCCATATCTATTATCAAACATGTGTTTTGTATATGCATCATTTACTGCAATGACAGGATATCGAAGTTTTTTCTGCTCTGCTAGCGCTTTGAGTCTGATTACGCCAGTTGTTGTCTCTTCCGTTCCACCCATAATTTTCAGAGATGAAAATTTACTATCGCCATGAACTTTGCTGTGACAATCAGAACCATCATCTGTTATAATATGCGGGTGATGACTAAGCATCTTTTCAATGCACCAGTCATATTCTTTTGTGGTTTGTCCTTCCCACGCATAAACATCTATACCGTTCGAAACAAGAAACGCAGCAATATCATCTTGTGTGGAAAGAGGATTTGCACAACACACACTGACTTTGGCACCTAGCGCTTTTGCACCCATAATCAAAACCGAGGTCTCTTTAGTAATGTGTAAGCAGATACCCAATCTAATACCTCGCAATGGTTGTGATTTTTTTAGACGAGTAATAGTATTTGTAAGAATCTTCATGTGATCTTTTGCCCATTCATGCGATATTTTGCCTTTTTCTGCCAAACTTGGATCTTTTATTTTACTCATAAATGGTCTCAAATTGAAGAAGTATAAAATGCTATCAAATGAAAATGTAAATATTGATCAGCGCAGGGTTTGAAAAATATGGTTTGGAAAAGAGTAGCAGAAAAAAATGAGATCCCTGAGGGAAAAGGAAAAGAATTCATAGTAGATGGAAAACACGTCGCGATCTTTAATCAAAATGGATATCATGGCCTAGACTCCATTTGCGTTCATCAAGACGGGTCTCTTGCACCAGGCAAGTTAGATGGGGATGTGGTAGAATGCCCATTACACTTTTGGCATTATAATATCAAAACAGGAGAGTTGTTAGATTATATGAAAGGAGTTAAAATGCAGACGTACAAGGTAGAAGTAAAAAGCGATGGCCTGTATGTTGATGTCTGAAGGTTTAATTCCATAAAACCAATTTCAGGTATTATTGAATAAGACACTTCTTAACGAAATTATAAAACAAGACTATCAGTTAATTCAGAAAAAAATTGAAATGTTTCTAGCAGATGAGGTTTTGCAAAGACAATCATCAGGTGTCATTTTTGGACTAAGTGGAGGGATTGATTCAGCAGTCATTGCATCACTTTGTGCAAGATCACTAAAAGACAAATCCCTTACACTTCTCATGCCAGATTCCAAAGTAACGCCAAAAGCAGATAATGAAGATGCGTTCAAACTTGTAGACAAACTTGGATTAGACTACAAGTTAATTGATATAAGTTTAGTTCATTCAGAATATTCGAAATACCTTGAACCAAATTCTCTAGCACTAGGAAATCTAAGAGCAAGAATAAGATCAAATATTTTATACTATTACGCAAATTCCAAAAACTTGCTAGTACTTGGATCAAGTGATAAAAGTGAGTATCTAATTGGATATTTCACAAAGTTTGGCGATGGAGCAGCGGACCTTTTACCAATAGTTTCATTATACAAAACACAGATCCGAGAATTTGCAAAATTCCTTGTATTACCAGACTCTATAATATCAAAGAAAAGCAGTCCAGGTCTCTGGCAAGGCCAGACTGCAGAAGGTGAGATTGGATTAAGTTATGAAGAAGTTGATCTAATACTTTACTGTATAACAGACAAGAACCTTTCATTACAAGAAACTGCAGCTCTTGCAGAAATTGATTTCCTAATTGTTGATAAAATCCACCAACTGTATAAAAAAAGCGGACACAAGCGGATAACTGCAACAAGCTGTGAATTATAAGAAACGGTGAAAATTTTGAAAATTTTTGATACACTGACAGAGCGAGAAAAGGAGATTGATGCATCGGGAACGATTAGGATCTATGTTTGTGGAGTAACTGTGTATGATGAGAGCCACGTAGGACACGCAAGAACAATAATTGTGTTTGACACACTAAGAAGATTTCTAGAATTACATGGGAATAAAGTTCAGTTCATTCAGAATTTTACTGATGTCGATGACAAGATAATAAACCGTGCAAAACAGGAAAATGTCAAGGCATTTAACATTAGCTCAAAATACATATCTCATTATTTTGATGACTTTGACAGATTAAACATCAAACGTGCTGACATTCATCCAAAAGCAACTGAACACATTCAAGATATGATAGATTTGATTAAAGATCTTATCGATAAAAGTTATGCGTATGTTTCAAAAAACGGAGTCTATTTTTCTGTAGAAAAATTCAAAGAATATGGTAAACTTTCAAAGAAAAAAATTGATGATTTGTTATCAGGAGCAAGAATCGAAGTAGATGAAACAAAAA
>JAHEYZ010000020.1 GCA_023251295.1 Nitrosotalea sp.
AATAGTACTTAAAAGCATGTTTTGCAAAAAGTGAAATTCTTCCTAACTTGTTCTCTTTATCTAGAGTCATTTGACTATTCAATATTTTATGTATTAATAAGTGATAAAACTCTCAAAACCCAATCTCCTTACAAATAATTTACTGTTAATAGACTGCTATTTCTTAGATATTGTTTTTTAATTGAAAAAATTCGTTAAAAATTTACAGTTAGGTAAAAAAATTAACATGAAATGATAAATAGTTGAAAGTCATAATGTAAAACATGCAGAAGGATGCAAAATCTACTGCTTGAATTGCGTAGTCCCGCAGAACTAATAATGAACTCCGGCCTTGGAGCCGATTCAAAGAGGAAATCTCTGCCCTTCTGACGGGGGGCTACGCCAATTATATTTTAATTAGATCAACGGATACACTACCATGTAAATTCCCATTAGGATTAATCACAATTTGTAGTGGCTGATCCTCTAATACTTGAATTTCTTTTTTTCCAAAATAGTCCCATGTATAATAGGTAGAAATTCCTGTATCATGTAATGTTCCATTTAGCTGAAAATCTTCCGCAAAAGAAAAAGTTGTCCCCTTTAGGGAAATAGATAGAGTCTCTGGGCTATCACCATTGGGTACAAAACTAAATTGATATGTTCCCTTTTGAATTGTAAAAGAATCAGAAAAAATTTCATTGACGTAAAGTTTAGGATCTGCCAATGTTACGTGAAAGATGACACTTTTCTTAGAATTAGGCTCTAATGATAACCCTATTGCTAATGCAACAAGAACTATAGCTACAACATATATTATTTTTTTCATGAAAATTAAAATAATTTTATTGTTAAAAAAATTATAATTTTAGAGATTCCTTCAACCCTTTGTATCTATTTCTTATGGTCACTTCTGTTACTCCTGCTGCCTGTGCAACATCCTTTTGCGTCTTATTTTCTCCATTCATCACACAGGAAAGATACAGTGCTGCTGCTGCAAGTCCCATAGGATCTTTTCCTGCTGAAATTTCAATTTCAGCCGCATCTTTTAGAATTAACAATGCTTTTCTTTTTGTTTTTTCACTTAATCCAGCTTTACTTGCAATTCTTGCAACACATTTTATTGGATCCACAACAGGCATCTTAAGATCTAGCTCTCTTAGAAGTAATCTATAACATCTTGCAACATCCTTTCTTTTAATATTAATTCCATTTGCAACATCAGTCAAAGTTCTTGGCGTTTCAGTATCTCTACACGCAGCATATAACGCAGCTGCAACCAATCCAGGAATTGATCGTCCTCTTACTAGACCTTTATCCAAAGCTTTTCTGTAAATGTATGCTGTTTTTTCTATAACTGCATCAGAAAGAGCAAGTTTATCTTTTAATCTGTCAAGTTCACTAAAGGCCTGTCTAAAGTTTCTGTCCACTGGTTCATGAACTTGGCTTCTACTGTCCCAAGTTCGAAGACGTTCAATAGTACTTTTCATAGATGCAGAGAGTGGTTTTCCCGATGCATCCTTATCTGCTGGACCAATAATAGTTGCAAGTCCCATATCATGCATTGCAAGTGAAGTAGGAGTTCCAGTTCTACTTCGATCCTCATGTTCTTCTTTTGAAAATGATCTCCATTCAGGACCTGATTCTTCAACTCTTTCTGTGAGGACAAAACCACAATTTCCACAAAACATCTCTCCTGTGGTACTGTCAGTTACCATTGGACCCTTTCCACAACGTGGGCAACGGCCACCAGCAGAACCAAAAGTTTCGCGCGTCATCTTATATCTAATAAAAGTTTCGATCATAGGACAATAAAAAGATTTAACTATTACCATTTATTCTATTTTTTTAATAAATTTATGCATGTGAATAAAAATTTTTCAATTAATAAAGAAATTTTTTAAGATTATTTTAATTATCTTGGAGTATGTTTTTCAGTTATTTTAATTTGATTCTCATCTGGTTCGATTGCTTAATTATTTTGTGATATGTTTTTCTAGAAAAAGATTTTTTGTTTACTATGAGACGATATTGATTTGTGATCCTTTTACTAAAAACTTTCAAACGGTTGAAATAAATTTGAACAATATTTTTCCTCAAAGATGTTTAAAGCAAATACTTAAATACAATTTTTTCAATTCACAGGCATTAAATAAAATGGAAAAATGTCCACTTTGCTGTGAATATCAGCAGTCAAATGCTGCACTCGAAATTCACATAAAGAAAATCCATCCGCAGAGAAATAGTATACAACTGACGAACTAATCTCTGGTCTGAGGATTGATTGTAAGGATATATCCAAGATAGGTTATAGATAATTTTTCTAAATTAATAATTTAGTATCAATACTTGGACTTTCCAAAATCTAAATTTTGTAGTTTGTTAGCTTAATTTAGCGCACAGTGAACCTCATTTCACACCTTGAATTAATAACCAATTTTCCAACTGCTTATCATGACAGGTTTTGTTAAAAGTTGGACCAAACCCCAAACAACAAGCATTGGTGAACGATTCAATGATGCATTACACCCAAAAGGTCCATTAAAACCTCGTTTAGAGACAGCAGTAAAAAGACTGCAGACTCAGATTTCTAAATTAGATGGAATGGTTACAAAGTTAAAACAAAAAGATGAAAAACTTTTCAAAAGGATTGTCACTGCAACACAACAACATGATACTACAACAAGTAGAGTGTTATCAAAAGAACTTGCAGAAGTTCGTAAAGTTACTAAACTCTTAAGCAACGCAAGAATAGCTTTAGAACAAATTGAACTTAGATTAACAACATTCCATGATCTCGGAGATACGGTAGTAACCATAATGCCAACCATAGGCCTTATGAAGAATCTAAGATCATCACTTGTCAGATTCATGCCAGAAGCAGACCAAGAACTTAGTGGTATGACGGAGATGTTGAATGGTCTTATGACAGACACCTTCCACAACGGAGACTTTGGAATAGATTCTGAATCAACAAATGAGGAATCAGAAAAGATTCTTCAAGAAGCATCAGCAGTAGCAGAAGCAGCAATAAACGACAAATTACCCTCTATGCCTTCTGGTCAATCGACTTCAGCACGCTACATCTAGACTACATTACGCGATAATCTATAACGTAGGTATTCTCTAAATAAAATAAATGACATCACTAACACAATAGCAGCAATCAAAAACAAATTTGTATATCCAAGCAAATTTGTTAGCTCTCCTGTCACTATAGCTCCAGCAAATACTCCAATTCCTGTGATGGAACTGTTCACTCCAAGATATTTTCCTTCAAAACCCTGCGGAATACTTTTAAAAAAAATAACTGAGCTAGCTATACTAAAAATGGAAAACGCTACTACCATTAAACCCACTGAAATGATTGAAACTACAAAAAGGCCTGGTCCTAGCATGATGGGAATGACTAACCCTGCAATAAGAACAGCAATTATTCTTGGTGCATATGCGATCAATATGGCACGGTCCTCTCCTAACTTAGATATCAATTTAGGTGCAACAAAAAAGATTGCGATCATTGCGGATGTTTGTATGGCATAAATCAAAAAGACAGTTGAATCTGTAAAATTGAAATGTTTTAGAAATGGTGTAAATGCTGTAAAATAGATATTACTTCCAAAATAGAAAAGAAAGTTTGCTAAAAATAAAATCCCTATTTCATGTGAAACTTTTCCTTTGAAAATCGAAATTATATGCTTATAGTCGTACAATTCCAAAATCCTAGGAAATATGAGATGAAAGTGAGTAAAACTATAGCTTAACCCATGTATTGAATGAGCAATACTACTTCGTTCAAGGTGGAAATGGGATTCTTTGATTGTTGTAGTAAATACCATGGCAATACCAATTGATATGGCACAGATCAAAAAATATGGGCTTAAATCGAAATATACGCTCCAGATAGTTCCAATTATCATGGCACCCAACATTCCAAAAGTCGCAATTATTGAGGTTCTTGCAAATAACCAACTCCATTGATTTTTAGGAGCAGATTCCATAACCAGTAAATGGGTTACTGGATTCTTCCCCACCAAGAAAAATCCAATTATTGGTGAAATAATAAAAATCATGGTAAGATTTCTTGTAAAATACAACCAAATACAACAGAGTATAATAAAAAAAAATGAAACAAGAAGAACCGCTCGTCTTACATGGAATCTATCTATTACTTTCCCCCAAAATAAGGAACCAAAGGCAGCTGCACCATAATGAAGTGCGGCTACTAACGAGACTTCACTTATATCTCCACCAAGAAATATCACATACAATGGAATGACTGTACGTAAACCCTCTGCTGTTATCTGAGAAGGAAGGAGATACCAGATCCATTTTCTCCCAGTAGACAATGCCATTACTTTAGATGATCACACGCTGGCTGATATTGTATGATACATTTGAATAGTTTCTACAGTTTTGTTGATTTTAATTCGATAAAATTAATTACTAAAAGAGAAAAAATATCATCATGCAGAGCGTGTTATACACGCCAAAGCCTTTGATGGGATCCGAAGGATCCAAAAGCCTTGTTGACCTTTGTCAACAACTCCTGGGAGTTTTTCATCCCATGGCGGCTTCATCTTACACGGAAGGATTTTCCTTTACCGCGTGCTTTTGACTGCATGACACCTATCTTGGGAGGATGTTCCTTTGATAGGGAAATATTATACGTGGTAAAATTATTTAAGTTTTACTCAAAAGAAATTATTGAAATAGAAAATTTTCTAAATAATTTGAAGAAACTATATCATAATATGATTTTTTTTATAATTTATTGAATGAACATTTTTATCGATGTGCTGCGGATTATATACATAACAAGAGAAATCGACCTTTATCAAATGATTTACGAATCAAACTTGGAAAGTAAGCTAGAACAGATACTGATAGGTCTAAGTAAAGATAAATCCTCTTCAAAAGTAAAGGATGCAATACACAAGTTTTTGATTTATGTTCAACATGCATCTGAAAACTTTTGGGTAACTTTTCATAAATCAAAAACATACCAAGAAAGATTAGAATGCTACTATCAATTTACAAAAAATCAGTGTTTGGCAACTGAAGTTTTGATACGTGATTTGAATTCTATATCTGATGAAGATGAAATAAAAGAAAATCTTAACGCAATTCTTAAAGAAGGTTTCACTTTTTAACTAAATGTACTTTCCATTTTTGATTTAGATTCCTTAAAATTCTTTATTTTGTTTCCTTCTTCATCTACTATGTGATCAATTGATGTGAGTTTTTCTCGTAGATTGTTAATTATTATGGCTACATCATCAGCCTCTTTTTCCACGTCTGACCTCTTCTGGGATAGGTTTCTAATTCCTTGTTTTTCCTCATCAATGTATTGAGTTACTTTGTTCAACTTTTCCTTCAGATTTTTAATATCAACTGATTCATCTTCTATGTTCTTTTCAAGTTTTGTTCGTTTATCTTTTAGATTTTTTATCATTAATCCAACATAATCTATTGCCTCTTCAAGTTTGGCACGCTTATCCATCAGTGATTTTATACCAATGTCATCGCTTGGTTGGCTCATACTAATTTGTTCAACATGTTCGGGTATTTTTATTTGTTCAACATAAGATGTTGATCCATCAGGAACAAACTTTTCTGTCATGACATTATCTCCATCATTTTTACTTCCTTCAGAAGAAAGTTCTCTAAACTTATCTAGGTTTTTTTTGAACTTTTCGAACATATTATATAAAATAGTGTAATTTACAATATATAAAAAGATAATAGATATAGTGTTAACATGATTTTAAACAAAAATTGTTAATTTTATATCATATAATAACTAAATTTCTCAGATTGTTAAATTAATCTATTGATCAGATTTTATAGGGTTAGGGTATAGGATAACTCAGAAAGGAGGTGCAACGATGAGCTATAACGAAGGAGGTTTTGGCGAAGGCTCTGATAACCGAGGATACGGCGGTAATAGAGGCTACGGCGGCGGTAGACGATTTGGCGGCGGTAGACGATTTGGCGGCGATAGACGATTTGATGACAGACCAAAACCAGTAGAAACCGGAAAAGAATACGATGTATCTATAACGGAAATTAGTCGAAAAGGAGACGGCATCGCAAGAGTAGATGGTTTTGTGATATTTGTCAAAGGTGGACAAGTAGGACAGAATACAAAAGTAAAAGTCACCCAAGTTGGGGGACGATTTGCTACTGCTGAAGTAATCGGAGAAGGTTCTTCACAACCGGCAGAATCTGCTACTGAATAAAGCAGCCCATACAATCCAAAAACTAATTTTTCCCTTACTTTTTCTTAATATTATAACTGCATAGTTTTTTCTTTAATTAGTTTTACAATCTTCAGTTTTTTTATTATATTTATATTTGGTTCCATTGTAACATAAACTGTTTTTCGTTTAGGATACACCACCACTTGGGTAACTTTTTCACGTTCAATGTGAACATAATCAACTTTTCCTAGACTTCTATTAAACTCATTTCGCATCTTCCTTCTTAATGCCACTTGTTTGCAAAAATGCTCTTGTTCCTTTTGAGTTTTCAATGACGTCTTACCCTCTTTCATTATTGACTCTGAAATGTTTCCGTTTAAATCTATAATTGCAGCAAATCTCATTCCAGGATCTATTGCCAATATTTCCTCAACGATTGGAATTAAATCTGTTTTATGATTCCTATTTTTCAAGATATGAGATGCCAATTTTAGATTCGATAAATATACCTTGTTCTTAATGCGAAAATTCTATAAAAGATCACGATCTTTTGTTTCTGTACTGAAAGAGTTCCAATAAGCAGATTACTACCAATAATTATGTTCATACCTAATGCCACTGGAATAGACTCACTGAACCTGTAAGTTGCGGTAAGTTTGATCTTGCAGGTCAACGTTATATTCTAGGTTTTTTATCTTCATGACAATTATTCATTATAAATTCAGAGGGTTTGAATCAACTATATAGTTCCTATGTCGCATATAGAACAGAGATTTAACTATGTAAATTTCACACAACTTATGCCGCAATGGATGTCTTGGTTAAAGTCTAATGAAAAAGAAATCCTTGGGATCTTAAATGATCTTGCTTGCAAAGCAGAAGAAGTAGCAAATCTTCTCGCAGATCTATTCGCAAACTTTGCCAAATTGGAGGAAAACCACATAAAAATCAGAAAATTAGAAAGAGAAGCAGACCAACTGACACACTCTGTTTTTGAAGAGTTGAACAAAACTTTCATTACTCCATTAGATAGAGAAGATATTTCTAGAATTGCATCAAAAACAGATGATATTATAGATTACATAGAAGGAATATCTGGTAGAATTATCAACTTTAGAATAACAACATCACCTCCTTACATGTTTGAAATGGCTAAAGAACTCACAGTAGCAACAAAAGAAGTTAATTATATGATTACAAGATTAAACAATGTAAAGGCAGACAAATCAATAATTGATCATTGCAGAAATGTCAGTGAATCAGAACACAGAGTTGATGAAATTCATCGTAAAGCAGTAGGTGAATTATTTGATACAAAAGATGTAATTACAATTATCAAAATGAAAGAGATCTACGACGCGTTAGAAACCACGTCTGATAGATGTCAAGATGTTGCAGACTCTATTGAAGACATTGTTCTAAAATATACTTAGGTTTTTAGCATGTATGAACTTGCTATTGGAGCAATTCTCGTAGCGTTATTTTTTGATTTTATAAACGGATTCCATGACGCTGCAAATTCCATCGCAACTGTAGTGGGTACTAGGATTTTGAGACCGCTGCAAGCAGTAACCTTGGCAGCAGCTGCAAACTTTATTGGACCTTTTATTTTTGGAGTTGCAGTTGCAACTACGATAGGAAAAGGAATTATCAACCCAGACTTTGTAACAATTTACATAATTATTGGAGCACTAGTTGGTGCAATTATCTGGAATCTCATTACATGGATATTGGGTCTACCATCCTCAAGTAGTCATGCACTAGTGGGAGGTATAATAGGGGCAGGTATAGCTGGTGCAGGCATACAAGCAGTGAATTTTGATGGGTTGGAGAAAGTTGCCGTAGGCATCATAATATCTCCAATGGTAGGTCTTATCACAGCATTTCTACTAGCAACACTACTCATCACTATATTTGCTAAAAAGAAACCAGGTAAGGTAAATTCTGTGTTTGGTAGATTACAACTTATCTCGTCGACCTACTTCTCTCTTACACATGGTGCAAACGATGGTCAAAAGACTATGGGAATAATAGCATTAATTTTGCTAACAGAAGGTGTGATTACTAGTTTTGAAGTACCATTCTACGTGATTCTTATAGCAGCACTTGCAATTAGCCTTGGAACATTTTTTGGTGGTTGGCGAATAGTGAAAACAATGGCAGTAAAAATAACCCAACTAAAACCGTATCAAGGCTTTGCAGCAGAAACAGGTGGTGCATCTATTCTTGCAGTACTAGCTCATTTTGGAATTCCAGCCAGTACTACCCATGCTATTTCTGGAGCAATTATGGGAGCAGGAGCGGTCAAACGTATGTCTGCTGTAAGATGGGGAATTGGTAAAAGAATAGTTTGGGCTTGGATAATAACTATTCCAGCCAGTGCCGTTGTAGCCTATCTTAGTACATTAATCATACATACTTTTGTTTAATCTAGACGATCTAACATCTCATTAACTTGGGTAATCTCTTTACACGTGGGCTGGCTACCCGAAAAGATCGGAGTCGTTTGGCGCGTCGGGTTTTAATTCCGTAATGGGAGGCTAATTGTAAGCCTCCATCTTTTAAAAAAGAGTTTTAGATGTATGAATCATAAAATCTAGTATTTCTAGGCTATTTTACTCCTATCTTATTACACTTCAAATATCTAAATCTCCTCTACCCCGCTACGTAATTTATAAGATTTCTCCCATTTCATATACAAAAACAGCCGTTCCGCTAGGCGTTCCGCTGTGGTGTTTCAAGGCGTCCCTCATAATACATCGACTCTATAGAATGGCATGTCAAAACAACAATACAGATCAGAAATGGGCATAATTGCTGATATTTTGGGTGTTACCATGGACGGTGGAACACAGGGAGTAATTGTGTCTGCTATTTCTAGAAGGGCAAACCTGTCACATTATGCAGTGCTTGACAAGTGCCAAAAGCTAATCGAAGCAGGTTTAGTGGATTCAATGAAAGACAATAGAAACCGCCTCTTTGTGATAACTGAGAAGGGTATCAAATTCTTCCAGGAATTTCAAAAATTCCAGAGTCTTGTCCAAGCAATGAACCTAAGGTATTAAAAAATGGAGCAAAAACTAGAGTTGGCGCAACCAGAGTATGCACTACCAGAAGGAATGATTTTTGTAAGGATTACTAATATCCTGACAATGATGGCAAGAGTTCCTTTGTTAGCAGTATGTTTTGTCCTTGTTACCCTAGCATCCATACCACAACATACCTTTGGAGTATCAAGGGTTCTGGATTTTACGATTGATACAGATGGTACCTCACACGTCTTTTACTCTACCGAAGTAGATCCTTTGGAACCTGATTTTAAAATGAAACTCTTTGGAACGAATATTGATAACCTCGTAGCTCAGGATGAAAATGATCTCTTACTTTCTAGTCAAATTGATGGAAAGAATGTAATAATCGAAACCTTAGGAGCTTCCCAAGTTAAAATTGATTATGATACGGCAGATCTAGTTACAAAAAACGGTAAGATTTGGTCATTTTCTATTGATACACCATACGAGTACTCGGTACTTTTACCAAAAAATACTGTGATTGTGGGTATGAATGCATTTCCACTTAACATGCAAGTGGTTGATGAACAATCACTTATTTCACTTCCTGACGGTCCTGTAGAAATTAACTATGTATTTGGAGTTTTAGGAACTGGGCAAACTGCAACTCTTGCTATAGAAAAAGCGCGAGATTTAATCGATAATATAAATAAAGAGGAAATTAAAACACCGCTTGCGTCAGCAAAACTAGAAGAAGCAATTTCTGCGTTTAATGATAACAAATTCTCTAGTGCAGAGGTCTTGGCTAATGAAGCAAAGAATATCGCTCTTCAAGAACAGAAGATAGCCCTTTCAAATAATGAAACAAAATCGGATAATAATCCGCTTTCTTCTATAGGAGGTACTATTATTACAACTGCAGCTACAATCGGTACAGTAGCAGGAGCAATAATAACAATTTCAATTTTTATCAAAAGAGCAAAATCTGCAATTAAAAAAACCGTAGAACTCTTGCCAAAGAACGAAAAAATTGTACCTCCAGACAAGGAAACAATCTTTAGACTCAAACCAGAGCTACGTCAAGAAGATAAAGACATGGTATCATATATCTCAGAAAATGGTGGTCAAGTTTATGAAAGCGAATTACGAAAAAAGTTTCTTCTTCCACGTACCACTACATGGCGTGCAGTAAAACGTCTTGAAAGAGAGGGTATAATAGAAATTGAAAAAATAGACCAGCAAAACCTTATAAAATTACGAAAAACTTTGGAGGGAAATCAGGAATGAAACCATTAGCATTTATTCTATTTACATTAGTTGGAAGTATGATACTTACCATTCCAATACAGGCTTATGCCGATGCACAACTTGATTCACTACTTAGAATCGCAAACCAGGCAAGAGATAACATAAAGATCAGATTATCTCAATTTGAAACACCACCAAATGAAATTAGTAAAATCTATGAACAAGGTTCTGTAGAGACAGATGAACTTGCAAAATCGGTCTTAAATCTAGATGTTCCATCAGCAAAACAACATTTTCTTTCTGCTATGAAATTGTTTAAAGAAGCAAGTGACCTGATTTCATCTTCAACAACTGATGTAGAATCACTATCATCAACTGATGTATCCAGATTAAAAATTGCAATTATTAGAATAGAAAACGATGCAAACAGACTCAAAGCTGTTGCAACTAAAAATAATATTGAAATTGATTTTGTAGAATTTGATAATCTAATACAAATTGCAAAACAGAGTTTGGGTATAGGGAATGTTGACGATGTTAACAAAACATTAGGAGTTGCAAAACAGTTTATAATTGGAGCATATAATTCCATTTCTGAAGTAGCAAAACAAAGAACTTCAGATAGAGCAAAGGATTTTGCCACAAAACAAATTGAAAATCTTGACAAATTAATCTCTCAAGCAGTTGCTCTTGAATTATCTCAAGACATTATAGATAATCTACAAATTGCTAAAGAAAAGCTTCAAAAAATTTCTGATCCAAATCAGATAGTATTAGAAACAAAGGGAATTAATACGATCAAGGAAAAGCTTAGTACCCCAACAATTAACAGACTAAACGCTATTATCCATCAATTTGAGTTAAAAATTCAAGAGTTGAATAAAAACTTACTAGATGATGATTCCAAAACCAAAATAAAAACCGCAAATGATATGATTGTGGAGTTAAAACAGTTTGTTTTAGATAATAATCTTAAAGAAGCATTACAAAAAATAAGTTCAATAAACGAAATTCTTAACAGCTTTAAAGTAAAGACTGAAGCTATAAAGGATACGACAAATTCTTATGAAAAAACAAACCTCACAAACAACATTACAAAAAGTACTGATTCAAAATTAGAAAGAATAAAGGCAAAAATTCAAACTCTTGAGGAAAAACTAAACAATCTTTCGCAAACAGTAACTGATAATGAGATTGCTACAAAGTGGATTAAACGTGGATTTTCCCTTCTTGAAGAGGCTAAACTCCAACTTGATAAATATCCAGATAAAACATCAAATACATTAAACGAGATTGAAAAAATTATCCTTATGATACAAAAAATAACTTCATAGTACGTGTTGATAATAACAATAATAATTTCAATTATAACTAAAACTTACAAAAACTTCATATACGATTTTCATAGCTACAATTTGTATGGCTTCTAAACAGATCTCAATGGGCATAGGAATTCCGATGATTGTAGTAGGTGCAGTACTTGCAGTTTTACTGGCTCCAACCCAAACCGAAATCAAAGAAACAATAGAATTTGTAGGAAGTCTTATTGGGATTCTTGGTGTTGTAATATTCATTTCAGGGCTGTTTGCTAAAAAAACCGAGACAATTACAACCTAATTAGATCATTATTGATCCAATTAAATTAAATATTGAAAAATTAAAGATTATTTGCTTGAATGTAAGATTATTTGAAATATTTACTTCTGTGGAAGGAGAAGGAATACTGTATGGAACAAAAACGCTTTTTGTAAGACTTGCAGGATGTCCATTCAAATGTTTCTATTGTGACACAAAAGACTCACTCCCGATGGATTCTGGAAATGAATACACTATTGAAGATGCTTGTAAACTCATAGAACAAAATCTAGAAAAAAACACATACAAAGTAAATTTTACAGGTGGTGATCCACTGGTACAATCAAAAGCAGTATTAGAAATGGCAAAATTTGTAAAAACAAAAAATATCCCTACCTACATTGAATCCTCTTGTTTTGATTCGAAGAAATTTGCAGAAATACTTCCTTATTTTGATTACATTAAGATTGAATTCAAGACACAAGATTCAGAGTTTGTAGATCTTCAACATTATTCTAATCTTTTAGAAAATGAATTACAATGTCTTACCTTTGCTATAAATTCTAATAAAACTACCTACATTAAAATTGTAATTAGCTCAAGAACTGAGCTTGAACCATTCAAACAGTTGATTAAGAAGGTTTTTAATATTATTTCAGAATCACAAATTGCAGGATTTATAATACAGCCAAGCTATGGTATTGCAGAGCCGAATTTGAAACAGCTTTTCAATTTCTATGATTCCGTCTATCCTTATTATAAACAAGTACGTATAGTTCCACAACTTCACAAGTTTATCGGAGCACCATAATGGACAAAGATAGAGTCAAGCGACTGGTAAGAGAATTGATTGCAGAAATAGGCGAAGATCCTTACCGAGAAGGTCTTGTTGATACTCCCGATAGGATTGCCAATATGTATGAAGAGATCTTCAAAGGTTATGAGGCAGAGTCAGAATTATCTGTGAAGTTTTCTGAAGACTCTGATGTTGTAATAGCAAAGGACATCCAATTCTATTCCATGTGTGAACATCATATGTTGCCTTTCTTTGGGAAAATTGCTATTGCATATTCTCCAAATGGTAAAGTTTTTGGTATTTCGAAATTGGTGCGATTGGTAGAAAAATATACAACAAGGCTGCAAATCCAAGAAAGAATAACAAAAAACATTGCTGATGAATTATACTCGGAGGGAGTAAAAGGCGTAGTAGTAATAGCAGAAGGTGAACATCTCTGTATGAGAATGCGTGGAGTTAGAAATGATGCAAAAGTAACTTCGATCACATACCGAGGAATTTATGAAAAAAAGGAGG
The DNA here is from genome assembly GCA_023251295.1 of Nitrosotalea sp. Taxonomy (GTDB): domain Archaea; phylum Thermoproteota; class Nitrososphaeria; order Nitrososphaerales; family Nitrosopumilaceae; genus UBA8516. The sequence continues at coordinate 13,329 of JAHEYZ010000020.1, forward strand.
CCAGAACAGACATAATGGCACTTATTCATAATGATAGTTCAGAGACAAGAATAATCTGATCCTTGATAAAATTAAATAATAACATCTAAATCACATCCAATATGGGCGTACATAATAACGTACACATACCAAAAGAATCATTTCCTAAATTCCTATGGTATGCTATAGAATTCTTTATCGTTGTTGGTGTCTCGGTAGGCATTGCTATGAATTCGGTTAATTACTTTGCAGAAATAGGGTTTACAGAACAAATGACGAATTGGATATTCTGGGGCATAGCAGGTGGAGTCTTCCTTGTATATTACATACCTATACGAACACTTGTTTTCAAAAAACCCATCTTAAAAAGCATTTAACAAAACTTGTAAACAGTTTTATCGGTTATTCTAGCTTTGCTAAAAGCAATCTTTCTATTATTACAAGATTCACATTTTCCACAATGAATCTTTGTGTTTGAATAACAACTCCATGTATCAAAGATCTTAGCTCCAAGTCTTTTGTATCCAATTTTTAATAGATCACTCTTTGAAAATCCACCTCTATAAGGACTCCAAATAGTAATCTTCTTTCTTAAACCCAATCGTATCCCATCAATCTCACCAGAATTGAAAGCTTTCTCGATCTTCCTAGAAAATTCGGGCCTACAATCTGGATACTGTTTATCTCCGCTATGTGCTCCGTAAATAACTAGCGTTGCACCTTTAGCAAAAGCCCATGCAGAAGCAATTGAAAGAAAAACCGCATTCCGTATAGGTACAACTATTGAATAATCAAATTTTTTGGGAATATCAATTTTAGAGTAAGTAAGAGCATTTGTCTTTGCATAAAGTTTTTTCATAAATTGTATATTGACAATTTTATGTTCTTTTAAATTCAAAATCTTTGCAAAATGTTTTGCCATTCTGATTTCTTGATTAGCCCTCTGACCATATGAAAAAGTAATCCCATAGAGCTCATATTTTGGTTGTAAATAGGCAGCTGTGCAAACAGAATCCAAACCACCACTGAAAACCAATATTGCTTTTTTCAATTCAGTTGTTTTCTTTTTCGCCAAATAAATTGCTTGATTAAGCAATAGCAAGAAGAGCAGCGCCGAATAATATTACTAGAGCCCCTACAGAGACACGCACTATTCCTCGTCTACGAATTACTTCTCTAAAGTAAAACATTCCCCATGATACAGCAAAAAGAGTAGCTGTCTGGGCTATTGGGAATGCAATTGTTATTCCTATTAGACCTACAGCAATTAATACACAAAAACTACCGAGATTAAAAAGACTTCCAGAAATTATTCCTGCAATTGTCTCCTTTTTATGGAATTTTCTTGCAAGTAAAAACATTGGTATCCCAATTATAAAAATCGAAAGGCTCGACGAAAAAAATCCAGATTGAAGGGTTTGTGTCATCTGCATAGGAATAATGTAAGTGCCTCCTATCAAACCAGAAACAGCAGCTATAAAATATCCTTTTTTTTGTATGTAAGGATTTTTTTCTCCATTTACTACAAATGGCAATCCAACTAAAAGTAATCCTATTGCAATTAATGCTAGAATTAACGAATCAAAAGTTTCATTAAAAAATGTAATTCCCCATACAAATGATGAAATAATCCCAAATCCGGCAAGGAGTGGAGATGTTCTTGCAAGACCAATTAATCTTACAGAATAAAGGGCAAGCAAATTTGCTATTGTCCAGATGACACCAGATACAAGACCGCCCAGCTGAATCTCAAAACCCCAAAAATATCCTACAGGAATAGCAAGAAATAATGCACCTATAGAAGTAGCACCTTGTAACTGCCAAATATTCTTAATACCAACTTTTCTTACTGGAACAAAAAAAGTTCCCCAACTTATAGCTGCAAAAGCAGCAAAAAATAAACCTAATTCTGTCAAGTAGCTCTTTTGTAAATTATGTAATATAACTCAGTTCCGTTCATAATGTAAGTTTTGTAAAGTTTAATTTCCGGAATATAGAGTTTCTTTCAATGTCACAACATCTCCAAGTAGAAAAAGATGAGGAGATTACCCTAATCACAATTAACAGGCCTGACAAACTTAATGCCATAAATCTTTCAGTAATGGATGAATTCATTACAGTCCTTGATAGTCTTGAAAAAGACTCATCCAAAGTGATAATAATTACTGGTGCAGGACAAAAGGCATTCTCTGCCGGTGCTGATATTGAATACATGAGTAAAATTGGAGCGGCTGAAGCAGAAAAATATGCCCTACGAGGACATGAAGTACTAAACAAAATAGAGAGTATTGAAAAACCTGTTATAGCAGCAATAAACGGTTATGCGCTTGGTGGTGGATGTGAACTTGCTCTTGCTTGCGACATCAGATTTGCATCCTCTAATGCACAACTTGGCCAACCAGAAGTTACAATAGGAATATGTCCTGGGTGGGGTGGCACACAAAGGCTATTACGAATCATAGGCCCTGCCAGAGCAAAAGACTTAATCTTTACAGGACGAAAAATTGGAACAGAAGAAGCTCTTTCTATGGGGTTAATAAATAAGATATTCTCACCTGAGAACTTAATTTCAGAATCTAAAGTATATGCAAAAAATATATCAAAAAACAGCAGCTTTGCAATTGGTAAATCCAAAATTCTCGTTAATCGAGGAATGGATACGAACCTAGATACTGGCTTGAAGCTTGAAATTTATTCTTGGTCTTTATGTTTCTCTACAAAAGATAGAGAAGAAAGAATGAAAGCATTTGTAGAAAAAAAATAAGACTATACTACAATTGCACCATTACTTGGTCTGCAGATAATAGTATTGCATTTTACTTTTGCAGACATGAAACCTTTTTCCATAGCACTACAGATCTTCTTAGGATTTGATGATTTCGAGGTAAAAGCTATGATAGATGGACCTGCCCCACTTATTGTAACACCTAATGCTCCAGCGTAAAGTGCATTTTTCTTTACTTGACTAAATCCAGGAATAAGGTGCTGTCTTGCGGGTTCTACGATGATATCTTTTATGGAAGTCCCAATCATCTCTACATCCTTTTTCATAAATCCAGCAACAATTGCAGCAGCATTAGATAAGTTGCGAATGGAATCTGAAAGTTTAATCTCGTTTGGCAAGACACTTCTTGAGATCTGGGTTTTTTTCATTGGAATATCAAGATTAGGAATTGCAATACAAAGTACAAGTTCCTTGGGTGGTTCTATTTTTATGACATTAAAAGGATCTGTTCTAACAATAACAAAACCACCAAGCGTAGAAGCTGCAACATTATCATAATGAATGGAACCCGCACTAGCTCTTTCTCCTATACCGGCAAATTTTACAAGCGTATTTGAATCAATATTGAGTTCAAACAAGGCATCAAATGCTACTGCTGCAGCAGCTGCAGAAGCAGCACTACTTCCCATCCCAAATCCAGCAGGGACTCCTTTTTTTATTTTTAGAACAACACCGGATTTTATCTTAAATTTTTTTGTCATTTCCTTTACTACTAATCCAGCAGAATTTTTTTCAGGAACAAGAGGAATTGTATCAGAACTTTGAATTTTTATTCCATGATCACTCTTCTCAAGACGTATTTCATCGTAAAATGCATCTAAAGCTAGTCCAAAGACATCAAAACCAGGTCCCAAGTTTGCAGTAGAAGATGGAGCCCTTACAACAACACTAGAAACCAATTAATCCTCTATCTCCTCTCCTAAATTAAGAATTCTGCTTAATGCTGCTTCTAGGTTTACCATTCCTTCCCCACTTGCATTAGAAATTGGAATGAGTCCTTGAGAAAAACCACCAATATTCAAACCTCGTAGAATACTAGTTACAAGAGTATAATTTTCACCATCTGATTGTTTTGCAATAGCATCCTCGAGGCTTTTTACATCAGTTGACCATTTCAATATTGTCATAATCTTATTTTCAATCAGATCAGTCTTTGTTAAAACATTGATATGCGATAAATTGAGTCTTAGTTTTATTGCTGTAGCAAGAAGCGCAACTGAAACAAAATTAGTTGGTGTAGTTACTAATACTCCATCGTGCAGAAATAATGCAACTTTTTGTTCAGATACAAAGTTTTGCACAAAAAATGGACCGCTAGTTCTATATGCAAAAAGCTCTATTTGGCCAGGAGTATCAACAATAAGATAGTCTGGATTCACATCATCAACATCATGTTGAATCTGATCTATTTTTGATGCAATAAGATCATTTGCCATTATTATAGCTCCATTTGGACCCAAATCATATTGTCTCATTATAGATATGATATCTACGTAATCTCTAACGTCTACATCACATGTATATGGAAGGTTTTCAACTCCTGGATCCAAATTTAGAATCCCAACAAAAGCACCATTTTTTGTGTAATAATCAAAAAGTCTAGATGCAAGTAATGATTTTCCAGCCCCTGCAGTACCCAGAATAAAAATGGTTTTCATTTTGATGACTATATTTCATGTTGAGCTTATATTTCCATCCATAATTAAAGCAGGCAATGAATTGGAAATTTTTAGCAATTCCAGTTAGTATCATACCATTTATTTTAATTGCATTTACATTTAACATTAAACTCGAAGAACTCTTTGCAGTAGGTCTTATTCCTTTTTTGAGTGCAGCCTTAGCAATTGTTGGCAAATTACTGATGCAAGGTCTAAAATTCAATTTTCTGGTAAAGAAATTTCTTGGTCATATTGAAGTTCCATGGAAAACAGTTTCAGTAAGAATAGGTAGTGAGTTTGTTACATCTACTACGCCCTCCTTTGTTGGGGGTGAGTTAGTTAGAATAATGTGGTTAAAAAAGAAAGGAATTCCAATAGGTAAAGCAACATGGATTACAATAATGGAAATCGTTACTGAAATTCTAGTAGCGGGAATCTTTGCTCTTACTTCTGCAGCTTTTGCGTTTCTCAATGGCGCATATGTGATAGGAATTGCAGTAATTGCAATTAGTTTACCAGTCACAGCAATTTGGTCAAGTCTGTTTTTTCTATCTTACAGAACAACTTTCCAAGTTCCATCTTGGATAGAAAAAACTGCAAAAAAAGCAGGCAAAGAACGTGCTTCAAAATACATTGATAAAACTAATCAATGGATGCAAGAGGTTTGTGAGATGAGTAGGCAAAGCCTGC
>JAHEYZ010000048.1 GCA_023251295.1 Nitrosotalea sp.
ACAAGAAAACATTGCAAGGGATTCTGTTGTGTTCACAATACAGAAAAAAAGAGAATGGTACGAAAGATATAGGTGGTTTTTCACCTCTGAAGGTCTTTTGGCAATTGGTGGTCGTGATGCATCATCTAATTCATCGGTTATTAGAAAACATCTTGAAAAGGACGACAAGGTATTTCATGCAGAAATTTTTGGCTCTCCATTTTTCCTTTTAAAAAAGAGTTTGGAATCCAATGTGACTAGTATTTTAGAAACTGCACATGCAACTGTTTGTTTTAGTAGAGCCTGGAGGGAAGGTTTGTACGGATTAGGTGCCTATTGGGTAAATCCAGAACAGATAAAGACTGCTGCTCCAAGTGGCCAGTTTATCGCAAAGGGATCTTTCATTGTGGATGGCCCAAGAAATTTTGTCAAAGTAACAAGTATGCGTTTAGCTATTGGTCTTTTAGAAAAGGATGACAGTTATTCATTGATGTGTGGACCACCTGAAGCTGTAAAAAAAAATAGTATCTACTATGTTATAATTGAACCATCTGGTTTTGATATGGTAGAAATTGCAAAAAAGATAAAACTTGAATTTCTCAAGTTTAAAGAAAAAGAAGATGTGGTAAAGGCAATTAGTATGGATGATTTTACACGAGTGATACCTGCTGGCGATAGTCATATAGCCGAATTTGGTATTGGTCAGGCCTACAAATGAGCCAAAAAAAACCAATTTTTATAGTAGATGCCATGTTGGGTAATCTTGCAAAAAAACTCAGAGTTTTGGGTTACGACTCAACATATTTCTCTTCAATCGAAGATGAAAAACTTGTCCTCATTGCAAAAAATGAAAAACGGATCATATTAACAAAAGATGAACTACTTTGTAAAAAGGCTCAAAATCAAAACATAACAGCCATACTTATAAGAGGAAACGATGAGCTTGAACAAATTTCACAGATACATCAAAGTATAAAGTTTGAGAAGTTTGTTATTGACACAAACAATTCTAGATGTATTATTTGCAATGGTAAATTACAACCCATAGAAAAATATCGAGCCATAGGTAAGATTCCAGAAGGAATTCTGGAAAGAGAAGATAAGTTTTGGCTGTGTGACGGTTGTAAAAAGATCTACTGGCAAGGGACTCATTTTGAAAAACTTCAGGAATTTGCAGATAAATTAAACAATAGATTACAATGAGTCTTTCAGAAAAAGATGGCGAGGCCTTAGTAAAGACAGCTAGGGCAGCAGTAACTGAATATCTTAAATCAGGAAAAAGATTGACATTGTCAGAAAATTTCAGATCTGAATTTTCATACAATTCCGGTGTTTTTGTCACTTTATACAAAGTAGAAGATCTTAGGGGATGTATTGGGTTTCCTACTCCTGAAAGAAAATTATATCAGTCACTAGTAGATGCTGCAATTGCCTCTGCTACAGAAGATCCTCGTTTTCCCCCGATAAGATATGAAGAATTATCCGATATTTCCTTTGAGGTAACGGTACTAACTCCTCCAGAGGAGATTAATGTAGAAAATACTTCAGAATATCCAAACAGAATAATGGTGGGAAGAGACGGTTTGATTATCATATGGGAATTTGGCTCGGGTCTGCTTCTGCCTCAAGTGCCTGTTGAATATGGCTGGAATGAAGAAGAATTTCTGAATCATACATGTGAAAAGGCAGGTGCGCCACTAGATTGTTGGAAATGCAAGAGTACAAAAATACTTAGGTTTGAGGGAATTGTTTTCAAAGAAACTAGTCCTAATGGAAATATTGTACGACTTCAGTTATAGTATTTTACCATTATCAGCATCAAGTAGAATTTTTTTTCCATCTGTTAATGAATCGTATTCTTCTTTTGTTGCCATAACAAGGGGTATATTTGCAAGTGCACAACCTGATGCAGTAGTAATATCAACTTTTGAACAGATCATCGCACGTGGTGCACAGTTGTTTGATTTCAAAGAATAGATAGTATATGCGCCAACGCTACTACCAACTCCAAAGGGAAAGACAAGAATTTTGTCTGCTAGTGATTTCCCAAAAAGATCATGTTTCTCATCTCTTATTTTTCCAGTTTTTTTGTCTACTGCGCCAAGAAAATTGATTGGTTTTTTTGCTATCATGATTTGACCCTGAGCTTTTCCTTTTACAATTACTTTTAATGTCATATTGTTTCTTCCTTCATAATTTGAGCAAGGTTCTTAAGATTTACATCTACATCGTTTGATGTTTTCAAATAATATGCTCCTTTGACACTGTTTGTAATAACTCCATCAACATCTTTTTTGTCTATTAATGGAGTAAGACAGATACAACAATCAGAAAGGAGCTCACCGCCAGCGCGCTCTATTTCATTAGTAAAACCAACACGTCGTGCTTGTTCCTGGACTGCTCTTGGACAAAAAATCATGCATCTTTTTTTGAATGTTTTTCCTTTCAGCATTCCAGAAAGATCAGATAACTCATCTAGACCAAGTTGTGGACTTCCAAGAGTGATAATGTCACCAGAGTCAGTAGTATTTAGTTCATCGTGTATTTTTTGTGCCTCTTCTTTTCCAAAATCCATTGTTTCTCCGCGTACAGCACCCAAAGTGAACATGCCGCATGTACCAGATGTACCCATTCCAGCACAAAGTGACTTGCAGCTTCGTCTATCAAGTTCTTTTACACCTGAAATAGCAACAGAGGACCCCGCAACTTTTCCTGCAAAATATCCAAGCATACCATATGTTAGCTCATCTTTTTGATCAGTCTTCATCCGTATTGTGAGACTTGGATTTCTGGAATCATCTTTTCTTAGGTCAGAAAAGGAACTTTTCCCAGTCAACGCACTCGCAAGTGCACTAAAAGCTCCCTCTTTGTTTGTTTTAAGATGAGCCATTGAATTTGCATAAATTGCGGCATTACTTTCAGCAAAGGAAACATGTGTGCCATTTTTTGGTAAATCAAAAATTTCATACGGAATACAAGAAAAAGATAGAATTGCACCCATTTTTTTGTATGAATTTTTTATACTATTTTGTTTTTTAATAAATTCTTCAGAGATGTCATATTTTGAAACAGTATTAGGATCAAATCCCATTGGATTAACTGTAGTCTTTACTTTGAATTTTGCATCCTTGCTAAGATTTGCCAGGAATTCTTCTCCTGCATCTCCAATAGTATTATAGTTAACACCGGAAAGATGAGCCCATTCAATTGGAAGTAAACGATCTGCGTTTGTAGCTTCACCTATTGCTACTAAAACACGGTAGGCAATTGCAAGCGTTTCTCCATGTTCACCTTTTAGAGATGCCTCTTCTTCTTTTGTTAATTCCAACAAGATATTCTAATCTGAGAGATATAAAATACTTGTATGGTCTTTATCCTTATAATACAAACAAATGCAATCAGAACATATGGAAAAAATTCTGCGTGGAATGGCAGATACGATGAAGGCTGTCAAGCCGCCCAGAATGACTGCTCTTAGAGAGTTACATGAATCAGAGACTGGAGGTCCACTGAGTATACTTATTGGAACGATACTTTCCGCAAGAACTAGAGATGAAAACACCTCACTCGTTGTCAAAAAACTATTTTTAAGGTACAAGACTGCACGTTCACTTGCAGAAGCTAAAGTTTCCGATGTCGAGAAGATAATCAAATCTACAGGATTTTATCATGTAAAAGCAAGAAGGATAATTGAAGTTGCATCAATCATTGATTCACAGTATCATGGTAAGGTTCCAGATAATTTGGATGAGCTACTAAAACTTCCAGGGGTTGGTAGAAAAACGGCAAACTGTGTACTTGTTTATGCCTTTGAAAAACCAGCTATCCCTGTGGACACTCATGTGCATAGGATTTCAAACAGGCTTGGCTTGGTAGAGACAAAGACTCCTGAAGAAACTGAGTTTTCACTTATGGCAAAAATTCCAAAAAAATACTGGCTTAGGATAAATGATATGTTTGTAATGTATGGCCAAAACATCTGCAAACCAATTTCTCCTATGTGCGATGTTTGCCAGATAAAAAAAGATTGTAATTTTTACAAAACTAATTTCGCTTCTTAGTTTTTAGCAAAATCGCTATTATAACTCCAATAATTACAACCAGAATATATGGTAAATAAAATAATGGATTAGCCGCAGGATTCCCAGAAACAATATTCAAAATCAAGTTTCCTGAATTGGTTGCAGGCGGATCTGCAGACGATTCCATTCCATATACTGAAAAATCCTTTATCTTGTAATAATCAAGACTCAGGTTAGAAATCACGATTCTTTTCCCATTGTTTATTGTAAGACCAAGATCATCCGCATATACGATA
>JAHEYZ010000021.1 GCA_023251295.1 Nitrosotalea sp.
CAACCACATGTAATGGATGTCTGATACTTGCTACTAGTAACTGTGTCCCAAATTGATAGTTATTAAAAATCTGGTGGATCTCTTTAATCAAACCCATTCCATCTTGGCCCGCATCATCGAGTCTTCCTATAAATGGACTAACATATTTTGCACCAGACTTTGCAGCTAAAATTGCCTGGTTTGCTGAAAAACACAGTGTTACATTGACTGGAATTCCTTCATCAGTTAAAGTTCTGCAAGCTTTTAGGCCCTCTGGAGTAAGAGGACACTTTACAACTACATTTTTTCCATATTTTCGTAGTCTGCGTCCTTCTTCGATCATTCCAGCCGTGTCTGTTGCAACAACTTCTAGACTAACATCACCTTTTACTATTCTAACAATTTCTTCCATTGTTTTTTGTGGATCTCCACCTTCTTTTGCTAAAAGTGATGGGTTTGTTGTAATACCATCGACAAGACCCATGTCATTATACAACTTGATTGATGCAATATTTGCAGTATCAAGGAATATTTTCATCTGGATTTACTCCTGATGTCTTTTACTGAATTAGCTATATTAATTGATGTCATACCATGTTTTGCAAACAATAGTGGAATTTCGTTGTCTCGTGCAGACTCACCAAATTTGTCCTGAACTCCAATTCGTCTCATCGATACAGGATATGTCTCAGTTACTACCTCAGCAACAGCAGAACCAAAACCTGCCATGACGTTGTGCTCTTCACATGTTACTATACCTCCTGTCTCACGTGCTGCCTTTTCTATGAGAGTAGAATCTATTGGTTTGATCGAGAATAAATCCAAAACTCTACATGAGACGCCTTCCTGTTTGAGAATATCTGCTGCCCCAAGTGCCATCGGTACTGTTATACCACACGCAGCAATAGTACAGTCAGAACCATCACGCAAAACAATTCCTTTTCCAATTTCAAAGTCTTGAGCTTCAGAATGTACAATAGGAGTTTTTGATCTAGCCATTCGCATGTAAAATGGTCCATATGTTTGTGACATTATCCAAACAAGTTTAGAAACTGTAACAGTGTCAGCTGGAATCATGACTTTGATATTTGGTATTACGCGCATGATAGCAATGTCTTCTATTTGTTGATGCGAGCCTCCATCTGCACCGACACTTAATCCTCCATGTGAAACCACCATCTTTACATTTAGTCCCTTTTTATCATCACGCGATGGATACGCTATTGCATTTCTAATTTGATCAACACATCTTCCAGGTAAAAAAATTGCATATGTACTTGCAAATGGAATCTTTCCTTCTACTGCAAGACCTGCAGCAACAGAAACCAAGTTTGCCTCTGCAATTCCTACATTGAAAAATCTATTTGGAAATTTTTTACCAAAAGGTTTTGTCTTTAATGAATCGGTGGTGTCAGCCCCAACTACTACAACGTTTGGATTTTCTTCTCCTATTTTGATCAGAGTTTCTCCGTATACTGTACGCATGTCTGTCATTTCAGTCATACAAAACCTGCCTCCTTTGCAATTTGTAATAGCTCGATCTTTTTCTTTCCTACTTCATGCAGGTCTATCCATTTATTGACAAGTTCTGTACCGCCAAGATCATGTGCCTTCTGTATCAACAGTTTTCTTCGTGCTTGTTGGATCTTCTTTCTAAATTCAGTTATAGTTGTACGTACATCTTTTTGACCTATGATTGCGCTTCCTCCTACAAAGACCCTAGCTCCATCTAAAAAGCAAGAACCCACGTTAGAGAGATCTACCCCTCCATCTGCTTCAATAAATCCAGTAAATTTCTTGTCTATGAGAATTCTTGAAATCTTCTGAACCTTCTCATGAGTAGCCTCGATGTATTTTTGACCTGATTTACCAGGGACCACAGACATCACAATAAGCTGGTCTATGGTAGGTATGAATTTCTCAGCCCAGTTTGGAAATTCAGTATCAGGATTAATGGCAAGGCCTACACCGACTTCATTTGCACGCAAAACATCATGAATTTCCCCAAAGCTTGATTCATCACAAACCTCTGCATGCACCGTAATGATGTCACTGCCAGCTTCAACATAATTTCGAACATGTTTAACAGGTTCTTTTATCATCAGATGTGCATCAAAGGGAATTTGTGTTATCGATCTTAGCTCCTTAATTTTTGTATGGTCAAAAGTTGTATTTGGGACAAACTGTCCATCCATCACATCTAGATGAATGAAATCTGCACGTCCATGTGCGGCTTGTTTTACTTCGTTCCCCAGATTTGTCATATCGCCTGCAATTATTGATGGTGCAATTAGAAATTGGCAATCAAGTTCGAGATCAATTATTTGCGCGATTTTTGGGTCTGGTGCAACACCATGCCACTTAGGATTATCTTCCATATGTTCTACACCTTTTCCTTTTATTGTACGGGATACAATCATTGAAGGTGTTCCTTTTGTCTGCTGAGCAGATTTTATTGCTTTTATTATTTGTTCAACTCTATGACCGTCGATTTCTAAAACATTCCAACCAAATGATCTCCACTTGTCACCTGTTTTCCATCTTGCTGCGTCTTTCCACATTTCAGAGATATCATCACTTACAAGTATTTCGTCAAGAGGCATTACCCTTTCGGTATAATCATCTTGTTGAATGAAGTTTCTGTCCAGAAATACAGTGAGATTATCAAGTTTGTATTTTGAGGCAGTCATGGCTGCTTCCCATACTTGACCTTCATCTGACTCACCATCTCCAATTACAGTGTAGATCCTGTGTGATTTCTCATCAATTCTTGCAGCAAGCGCCATTCCTATTGAAAAAGAGAGTCCTATCCCAAGTGAGCCTCCGCAAAATTCAACACCTGGACATTTGAAATCAGGATGTCCCTGTAAGCGACTCTCAAATTTTCTTAGAGTTTCAATTTCTGATTTGTCAAAATATCCAGCTACGGCAAGGTTTGAAAACAATCCAGGTGATGCATGTCCTTTTGATAATACTAATCTGTCACGATCTTCCCATAGAGGGTTCTTTGGATCGTATCGCAAGAATTTGAAAAAGATACAACCCATTATTTCTGCCATGGAAAAAGAGCCACCTGGATGGCCAGATCCTGCATTTGAAGTTCCTCTTATGACAAGTTTGCGAGCTTCTCGAACTTGTTTTATAATGTGATAGTAATTCAATCCCATGTCTTATCCAAATTCTGAAAATCAAGAACATCTAAAATTAAATCGATATCCATAATTTTTAGCGCATTTGGAGCAAATAAAAAGTTATTTCATGAAATGTCAATTTGAACTGATTGTAGAAGAGGTATAGGATCACAGAACATTATTTCTGTAATAATTAATAATGATGGTTTTATCTATCTTGAAAGATTAGTATCCACGGCTGTTTCTATCTGGCATGGAGCTATTTGGATTTCTAAATCCATGCTTTTCCATCATATGGTTTAGAAACCTTATATCATCAGTAAATTTTTCACCGCAGACTGTACAATTTGACATGGCATTTGTTCACCAGCGCCATCTTTTTAGGTTTTCATGTCATATAGATGACTATGCAAAAAAGTACACGCCTTCCTAGGCTTTCATTTTCAATCACACCAAACGAACAAGGATATCTTGTTGCATGCAATGAAATCCCATATCTTTTCACTGATGCACCAAAGATAGAGGAAATAGACGATCAAATTGGCAAACTTGTTGAAGAATATATCGAGTATTTTCCAGACGATGCAAAGAGACGTGGAGTCGACCTAGCAATACCAACTGAAGCAGTTTGGAAAGCTACGCCAAACAGCGTTGCATTAGAGTAAAGTGCCAGCACTACTGCTTCCCAAGGGCTCTCGCACCTTAGTAACACAGCAGCGACATTGGGTTTGACTTCCGGGTTCGGAATGGGACCGGGTCGGACCCCAACACTATGGCCGGCTTGAATATTGTTTCTATAATCATCTGTATTAATCTTACTTGAATAAGAGGTATAAATTAACGAATGAATTGTTTAGTTTATGACTCATCGTGTTGCTGTACTGGATAAGGAATTATGTCAACCAAAAAAATGTGGTCTTGAGTGTATCAAATATTGTCCAATAAACAAGTCAGGAGCAGATTGCATTATACTAAACGAAGAGATTGGAAAGGCTCAGATCGATGAAAACATATGCAATGGGTGTGGCATTTGTGTAAAAGTATGTCCATTTGATGCTATTACAATCATAAATCTAGCTCAAGAACTGAAAACAGAAAAAATTCATCAATATGGAATAAATTCCTTTAGGTTATACAGAATTCCTACACCAAAAAAAGGTCAGGTAATAGGACTACTTGGTAGAAATGGAATGGGAAAAAGTACCATTGTCAATATTCTTTCGGGAAACCTAAAACCAAACTTAGGAAATTACACTTCGCCCCCAGAATGGAATGACGTTTTGAAGAATTTTCAAGGAACTGAGTTAAAATCACATTTTGAAAAAATCGCAAACGACGAGATCAAGGCATCAATAAAACCTCAGCAAGTGTACAATTTGGCTAAAGCCTTTGATGGTACTGCAAAAGAACTTTTGGAAAAATATGATGAGCGTAACATCATGTCAAATCTTGTTAGTGAATTAGGTTTACAAAACTCAATGGAAAACAAGCTTAGTGAGCTTAGCGGAGGAGAATTACAAAGGCTTGCTATTGCAGTAGCAGCATCAAAAGACTCTGATTTGTATTTTTTTGACGAGCCTTCCTCTTATAATGACGTGTTTCAGAGAATAGGAGTAGCGAGGGTAATTCAAGGTCTTGCCAAGTTAGACAAAAGCGTAATGGTAGTAGAACATGATCTGACAGTACTTGATTACCTTAGCGATTTTATTGATGTACTTTATGGTGAACCTGCTGCGTATGGTGTTGTTGCAGATTTATTATCTGCTAAAGTCGGAATCAACGTATTTTTAGATGGTTATCTACCAAATGAAAATGTGAGATTCAGAGATACTGCATTCAGGTTTGACGCGTCTACTTCATCAGATGAGTTTGTGATGACAGAGAATGTAATCGCATATCCAAATTTGCAAAAGACATATCCAAAATTTTCAGTTTCTATCGAAGCTGGAAAAGTACGAAAAAATGAAGTTCTTGGAGTCGTAGGAGCTAACGCTCTAGGAAAAACTACTCTGATGAAGATGATTGCAGGTGTTGAAAAACCAGATTCTGGTACACTTGAAACAAAAATCAAGATATCTTACAAGCCACAATACTTGACTAATGATTATGATGTTGAAGTAATATCACTTCTAGAAAAAGCAAATGAGGGAGGATTAGAAGGAACTACCGAAGAAGAGCAGGTAGTGGATCCATTAAAGATAAAAAAACTTTACAACAAATCTGTGAAGAATTTATCAGGTGGGGAATTACAAAAGGTTGCAATTGTTGCATGCCTTTTACAAAAAGTAGACCTATACGCGCTTGATGAACCATCAGCATTTTTAGATGTCGAAGACAGGATTACGATCGCCAAGCTTATTCAGAGATTTGTTCGTTCTTATGGCAAGTCAGCAATTATCATAGATCACGATATTCAACTCATGGATTTGATCTCAGATTCATTAGTAATCTTTGAAGGTGTTCCAGGTAAGGAAGGTCATGGTTCATCCCCAATGTCAAAAGCAGAAGGAATGAATCGTTTCTTAAGGTCACTGGACATCACATACAGACGTGATGAATCAAGCATGAGACCCAGGGTTAACAAAACCGACAGTAGGCTTTATCGAGAACAAAAACAGTCAGGACATTTTTACTATAGAAATTGACTCGAATGTTAAAAGAGGCAGTTTCAGGCATACTGTCAGAAAAAGAAGTTTCGGAGTTATATGGAGCGTTTGATCAGATAGGAAATATTATAGTTATTAGGATACCTGATTCTCTAATCTCTAAAAAGAAAACTATCGGAGAGATCCTTTTACAGAAAGTGAAGACTGCAAAATCTGTTTTTTATCAATCATCACCAGTTGAAGGAGATTTTAGAATAAGAAACCTAGAATTACTTGCTGGTGAAGATAATACAGAAACCGAATACAAAGAACATGGATGTAGATTCAGAGTGGATGTAGAGAAAGCATTTTTTTCTCCCAGACTTTCTACAGAAAGAGAAAGAATTGCAAACATGATTAATGATGGAGAATTTGTCATCAACATGTTTGGTGGAGTTGGTATGTTTTCTGTTATTGCAGCTAAGAAAAAGAAATGCATTGTTTACAACATTGACATAAATCCTTACGCGATAGAACTTTGCAAGAAAAGCATTAGTCTAAACAAGTTGAAAGGACAAGTTGAACCAATTATTGGAGATGCATCTAAGATAATTGAAGAAAGATTAGTAGACAAGGGTGACAGAATTCTTATGCTTCTTCCTGAACGTTCTGATGAGTTTCTTGGATCAGCCATTAAAGCAACAAAAAGTGGTGGAATAATTCATTACTATTCGCATCAACATGCAGATAAAAGACAAAATGCTGTAGAGTTATCAAAACAACATTTTTTGCAAATAGTCTCTGTGAAATCAGAAGTTGTGGGGGCAAGAATGGTGAGACCTGTTGGACCTCATTATTATCAAACGGTTGTTGATGTAAAAATTCTAAAATAATTTTATTCTATTTATGAATGAGGCGTTATACACATCTACAAAAAAATTGTGTTCATTTTTTGTCGTCTGACACAGTAGATGACGGAGAAGGTTTTGATGTTGCCATGTTGTAACCAATCCATGATATGACTCCTAGAATTCCTCCTACTGCCATGAGTACTGAAAGTTGTAGAACAATCGGACTCCATTCTGACAGCATTAGGAGATAGGCATATACAACAAATCCTATAATACATAAAACAAAGATCGTTATCCCCATGTTACGTTGTCTAGTCATAGGCCTAGAATCTTTTTGAGAGTAATTTATTTTAATCTAGTAGAAGAATTCTATCGCCATCAGGTAGGCATCTTCACCATCACGATAATATGACTTAATTCTCTGTTTTATGATAAAACCGATTTTTTCATAGAGTCTGACTGCTTCATTATTGCTACACCGAACTTCCAAATATAGCTCATCTGCTTTTTTTATCTTTGTTCCCGCAATTGCCTCTTCAATTAGAGCTCTTCCAATTCCCTTTTTTCGTTGCGAATCTAACACAGCAACAGAAACAACATGGCCTTTTTTTACAAAGCCTAGTTTTTTAAAATTAGAAAATCCATATTCTGTTTTGCACATAATATATCCAACTAGTTTACCATTAACCTCTCCAACAAGAAACGATTCGGGAAGTTCAGCGAGTAAACTTTCATAAAAATAGTCAGAATAATGTTCGGGTAATGTTTTCATGTTAATTTCCATTACTGGAATCAGGTCGCTAGGATCACATCTTCTAATAACACAATCTCCAATTTCTCTAAGAGCTACCTGCAATTCGAAATTATCTGCATCTATCAATTATTTAACTTTAAGCCACTAAAAGAATTAATTCATCAAAAAATAGTTAATATTCATTGAATAAGCCAACACAAGAAGAAGTTACATCCATTGTTTCTTCAGTATTTAAGATAAAAAATGTTAGTCAGAACCTGGATGCACTTCAATTTGAGATAGAACGGGAAGGATTAAAACCAAAATTTGTAAAACTTGCACAGAGTTTAGAATCAAAAGACCTAGTTGGAAGACTAGAAGAGTTCGAGGGAAGGGTGTTTCTTTTAGTGGGAATGTTTCATCCACCCAAGTCAACACGTGCCTGGATACCAAGAATACTTTTTGCAGCGACAATAGCCATGGTTATAATTGACGGTTACTATAAAACAGTTGAAGCAAATTCCATAGTCAGGATAGGGGAACCATTAGAAATTGCTTTACTTTACACGGTTTCATTAATTGGAATATTAGGAATACATGAGTTAGGTCACATAATTGCTTCAAAGTGGCATAAACTGAAAACAAGTTGGCCATACTTTATTCCTGGCATACCAGTGTTTGGCATTCCTACTTTTGGTGCGCTTATCATGTCACGCAGTTTCACCATCAATAGAGACATACTATTTGATATTGGAATCTCAGGACCAATTGCAGGATTAATTGTAGCAGTTATTGTTTCAACGTATGGTGCATATCTCTCTCCAATGATATCAGAGGAACAGGCTCAACCACTTTTTTCTAAATCAGACCTTGTTGATATTCATCCTAGCATAATCATGAGTGGGACCCTTGTAATTGTAGGAAAAGCTGTTGAGGGAATGGAGGTTATAATGTCACCGGTTTTGTATGCTGCATGGCTTGGATTTCTTTTAACATTTTTGAATCTCCTTCCGGCATGGCAGCTTGATGGTGGCCATATAGCTCGTGCAACCCTTGGAAGAAGATGGCACAAGATTACAACATATGTAGGAATTGGCACACTGGTGATTCTAGGGAATTGGTTGATGGCACTTTTTGTGCTTTTGTTAAGCATGAGAAGTCCCGGGGTAACACCACTTGATGATATTTCTCCACTTTCAAAAAAACGAAAAAAATTATTTGTACTAGTAATTGGTCTTGCTATTCTCTGCGCCCCTCTTCCGTTTTCAATCCTACCTTAACAGTATATGTGATCCATCTGAAACTACAGTAACTTTTTGTCGTATACCCTGAGTCTTTAGGATATAATCCATAGCATCTTTTATGCCACTAAATGCGATCATTCCAAGTTTTTCTTTAGTATAAAACTCCGGAAGAATTGAAACTATTCCAATTTGGAAATTTTTCGAGATTTCTGTTAAAAACAAGAGATCCTCCATTCCATCAACATATTTTGAAGGATTTTTCAGTCTATCCAAAGTCATCCTCCCTTCCATGTACTGCTGAATTGCCTCAGAACCTATCCCTCTGCTACATTCTGCTAAGACAATTGCAAGTCCCTCTTCTTTGATCCCTTCAGAACAATTCCAAAGTGAAGTAAGTGATCTGCCAAGAGTTTCGCTGCCACTTTCCTTGCCAGGACTAATTATCATTGTTCTATTTTTTCCTACTTCGTTTATAGCAACAGGTAAAAATGATTTTGATATTGATGATGTAGTAGATGGATGTCCTGTTTGCAGGTTTACCACTCCTGCTGAATTACCTACTATTTCTATTGCAGAAATTTCAAATGTGTCAGTAAATTTCTGCGCTATTGCAAAATTTGTGAGTTCTTCTCCTGGTGCCGGAAGATTTCCTTTTCTTTTTTCATAAGCCGCAAGCATATGTTCTTTTCCAAATTTTCTAATTAGTTTTGTGGAGATGGTATTGAATCCAAATAATCCATCAAATTCCATTTCTCCAACAAAGATTAGATTAGAATTTGAAAGTTGATCATCGTTAAATTCTGTAATTGTCAAACTGGGATCTGAAAAAATTTTTTTTATCAAATGCATATTAGGTTTTTCAACTAGAAGTCTAGGTTTTGAAATTGATTTTTGATTACACATATCAAATAAGAGCGAGATTATCTTTTGTACTGTTTTTGAATGATCAAGAATAACAAGTTCTGTTGGCTTTGAAAGATCGATTTGTTCTAATTTTGAAATAATTTCAGGATCTGTTAGAACGACACCTTTAGAGTCTATTTTTTTGTCAAGATTTTCTGCTCTAATATCTAATACAACGTCCGTTGGTCCATAGTTAAGCCAAATTTCTGGCATAAGACTAGGGATAGGACAGTTAAAATAAATCTGATATAGTTAATTTTGCTGTGGAGTTTGTCAAAGAATTTGCAACGTTTTTGTATCAAAATGGTGCAATCAAGTTTGGAAATTTCAAGCTTTCAAGTGGGAAAGATAGCCCTTACTACGTAGATCTGCGATTAGTACCCAGCTTCCCACAACAGTTTAGGATGATGATAAAAACACTTAAAAATTCAATATCAGAAAAGATAGGATTTGAGAATTTTGACTGTATTGCTTCTGTCCCTACATCAGGATTGGTAATAGCTTCTGCACTTTCCTTTGAGATTGTAAAACCTCTCATATACATTAGACAGAAACCAAAAGACTATGGAACTGAGAATGTCATAGAAGGTAAATTAGAAAAAGGAACAAATGTTTTACTTGTAGATGATGTTGCAACGACTGGGCTTTCTTTGATAAATGCTGTAAAATCCTTAAAAAATGCAGGGATGATGGTAACAGATGCATTTACAATTATAAACAGATTCGAGGGGGCCAGAGAAACACTAGCAACTGAAAATGTCAGACTATATGAAATTACAGATATCATGACGTTAGCAACCATATTACATAAAGAAAAATTAGTTGATGATCAGATTTTGGAGCGCGTTAAAAAACAAATAGGTATAATCTGAAGCGTAAAAAATGCTTACAGATTTAGCTTTCGTAGATCATTAGTTCCTTTTCTTCAAGCAGAGTGTGCAAGTTGTGTACTGCACGATATACTTCAGATTCCTTTTTAGCACCAGTACATACTAGTTTTCCTGAAGCAAAAAGTAAAATCACTGTTTTTGGATCAAGCATTCTGTGGATCAGACCAGGAAATTGCTCTGGTTCGTACATACTCCTAGGGAGGGTTCTTGCGGCCTGTTCCAAGTGGATTTTTCCTCCAAGACTTGCAGATGCAACTATGTTTTGTATTACAATAACAGCATCCTTTTTGATTTTTATGCCGCCCTTTCGAAGTTTTTGAACTACGCTTCTTACCGCTTTAATAGATTGCTCTTCGGATTTTGCTCCTGTACAAACCATCTTACCAGAACTAAAAATCAGTGTTGCAGTCTTTGGAGATTTTAGTCTAAAGACTAGTCCTGGAAATTGATCTGGATGATACTCAACATCTGGAAAGGTTTGGGTGATGACGTTGAGATCAATTTTTTGATCAACTGATGCCGAGGCTACAACATTTTCTATACTGACTATAGGTTTTGTTTGAGGCATGTTTGGTTCCTTATATATGGGCTTTATATATACTCTATAACGTTTCACCACGAACTTTTTTCGTCAATTTATCAAATCGTCTTTCCATGAAAAAATGCAATAGGCAGCTCAGACAAATGCCTTTACATCACGTTTCAGATATAACTCTGATTCTTCATTGCGGCCCAGTAAAAATCAGTAATACTTATTTTAAAACTAATGGCATGGAAATCCAGCTGCATGCCTCATGTCATGAGTTAGCTCATGAAGATATAGGTCACCAAAAGCCTGTTGACCAAAGACTACACTAAGGATATGTCCTTGATCAAAACCTATCGCAAAAATTCCCATACCTGCAATTGCGATAAGTATTGCAGCTGCAAACAAAGGAATGTCAGTTCTGTGTGTCGCAATTAAACTTGGATTGACCATGATTTTGTGATAAAAACTCATTATATAAGGTTTAATCAACATCTGATCGCGTTAAAACCCGGGTCACATTTTTGATTAAAAATTTCAATTTTGTTTTGTAGAATCAAGCAACTGGAATAATCGATCGAACCTGATTCTAGATCTTTTAGATCATATTCAATTTCTACTCTTTTTGGATAACATATGTTTGAAATCTGAAAAAATATCAAGCCAGACACTATTGTTACACCCAAAATGACAGATATTACAGTCGATTTTTTCATTAAATCCAATTTATTTCCTGAATTAAAAAGATGGGCCCAAAGGGCTTCGATCCCTTGGCTCACCGGTTATGAGCCGGTTACTCTACCAAGCTGAGTTATGGGCCCACGAAAAAACAGGTTTGAATGGAGTATAAAAAGGGTATTAGAGCTTAACAGTAGGTTTCATAGCAGCTGTCAAGTAACATGTTTTGTGCAGAAATAGATCTGCTTGCGATTTGGAATAATTCCTCTTCTTTTTCAGGAGGAATTTTTTCAAGGATTCTTCTCCAAGTTGCTGCATGTCGTATATCAGCCTCTGCATGAAGTCTAAAGTATTCTATCGCATCATCGCTTGTCATATCATAGAATTTTCTCATTCCATCAATTTTAGAGAGACTGATTTTTGGAATCTCCTGCTCTAACGCATACATTGCGGCAGCCCCCCCTTCAAATGAATCCATGAGAGAAGATAGTTCAGATACTGCCTTTCTTGTCTTTTCTAATCCATTATATTTTTCCAATTCTTCGTGCGGAACTCCTAATGCACAGGCAAATTTCATCCATGGTTTGATGTGTTCTGCTTCTTCTTTTTGATTTGATTCAAGTTCACTTTTAACAATGTCGGAGCCTTGTTGAATTATTGCACCAACAAATGATGGTACAGCCTTTACAAGTTGAAAATATTCTTTTGAGTAACCATTAAGAGAATGATTTGTTAATTTTCCTTCAGACCACATTACATAAAATGGGTGTTTTAGCAAACTTTGTTTTTCTATTAATTCATCTATTTTTTTAACGAGTGAATTCATGCGCTTTATGAATTTCAGGTAATAAAAAAATCTTTGGAATCACTTCAAAAGGATTTTATGGACAAAAAAAACAGGATGCAGTTGGGCTCCAGTGGTGTAGACCGGTCAAGCATACCGCCCTTTCAAGGCGGTGATCCCGGGTTCAAATTCTTTCTGATGAAAATCCCGGCTGGAGCACTACAAAGCATTAATATCCTAACGGTAGGTTAAAGCTCTTCAGTGCAAGTCTGTGGATAGAAAAAACTTCGAAATAAATCCGCTAATAAAAGACTACAAACAGTATCTTGATAAAATAAACGAGGCACTAAAACGCGAGCTTGATCTCTATTCTGCATCAGAGTTTGTAGAACCGTTGCAATATGCTCTTGATGGTGGGAAGCGAATACGGCCCCTTATCTTGTTATTATCAGCAGAAAGCGTTGGAACTTGCGATGAAAATGCATATGCAGCCGCATGCGCAGTAGAGTTACTACACACAGAATCAGTGATTCACGATGATATAATAGATAATGAGACGTTAAGGAGAAGGAAAGATCCGTTTCATATCAAATATGGATACAACACAAGTATTCTTAGTGGCGATTTTGTTCTGGGTTTAATCCTAAACATCGCGTCAAGAATTAACAATCCAAGAATAGCAAATGAGCTGGCAACAACAGCCATGATGATGAGTGATGGCGAGATGATAGAAACTAGATTAGAGTCAAGTGAGGATGTTACATTCGATGATTATCTCAAAGTAATAGAATACAAAACAGCTACTGCTTTTGAAGCAGCATCAAAAATTGGTGCAATATTAGGATGTGGAACTGAAGATCAGGTATTGGCATTGGCAGAATATGGAAAGAATGTTGGAATTGCATATCAAATACATGATGATTTACAAGATTGGAATAATGAGGATAAGTTATTTAACGTCTTGATAAAAAAGAGTTCAGATCCACGTGATGTTTTCAATCACATGGATTATTTGTTAAAAGATTATTCTTTAAAGTCAAAGGCTGGTTTGCGAAAAATAAAAGAAGGTCAGGCAAAATCACATTTGGAAAATCTTTTAGATCTTACTATGTTCAAGGTACAGTAGAAACTACCTCCATACTTGGTACAGCAGTTTGAGCAAACTGAATTATGGGATCTGGGTAGACTCCTATTGCCACCATGAAGATAATTGAAAATATCATTACGGCAATTATTGATTTTGGTTCTTTTACTCTCTTGTCTGATTCGCCCTCTTCAAAGTACATCTTCCTAATTATCCAACCATAGTAAGCTAGGGAGAGAGCACTGTTTAGAACTCCAGCTATTGCAAGATATGGAGCCCATGAGACAACAGAGCCTGCATCTATAGCAGAACCAAATAACATTAGTTTACTCCAAAATCCATTAAGTGGTGGAACGCCAGCTAATGCAAGAAGTGAAACTACCAATCCAATTGATGTTATTGGCATTCGTTTGCCAAGACCACGTATTTTGTCAAGATGTGAAACTCCCAAAGTAATGATTATACCAGCAGCTGCAATGAAGGCTGCCCCTTTCATCACTGCGTGATTCAGTATATGGAAAAGTGAAGCTTGGATTCCAATTTGTGAAAATGGTGCAATGCTCAAGCCAATCAGAATGTAGCCTGCTTGTGCAATGCTAGAGTATGCTAACATTCTGGTGATATTTTTTTGCATAATTGCAGCCAAATTTCCAACAGTCATTGTCATAATTGCAATTATTCCAAGTGCGAATGTCCATTCCAAATTAAGTGCCAAAGTTCCCATAATAATAACACGTAAAGCTGCAGCAAATCCAGCTTTTTTTGTTCCAGCAGCTAAAAGTGCAGATATTGTTGGTGGAGCACCTTCGTAGGTGTCTGGCAACCACATATGAAATGGTACAAGTCCCATCTTGAATCCAAAACCTGCAATAAACATGGCAACTGAAAGAAGTGCAAGAGGCATCATATCAGGTCCAAGATTTGAAAATCCTGAAATTACTTGTGCAATGTTTGTTGAACCAGTAAGACCATATGCAATTGAGATTCCATAGATTATGATTGCAGAGGAGAGAGCACCAAACAGGAAGTATTTGAGTGCAGCTTCGTTTGATGTTGGATCTTTTTTCATGAATCCTGCAAGAACATATGTTGGAATACTCATGAGTTCCCAAGCGACAAGTAACATTACCAAATCAGTTGAATATGCAATAAGCACCATTCCAACTGATGCAAGCAGAATCAAAGAATAGTATACGGCTGGATATTCTTTCCTCCTCATGTAACTGAACGAACCAACTGTTGTCATTATTGAAACTATGAGCATTGCTATTGCAAAAAATGAACCAAATGTGTCATCTACTAGGACATTTTCTGAGAAAATGGCAGCCGGTGCTACATGATGAGTTATGATTTGATATACAACAAATCCAATTGCTGCAATTAATGCCCCAAAGGTTATCGCACCATAAAATGAAGATGAGCCCTTTTCTTTTCTTATTACATTAATTACTGGAAGAATGACACCTATCCCCCCTAGTATTACAGTTAAAATGATTGGTGTTGAGATAAAGTCTATCATTTTTTCTCTCCTAAATTAGCAATAGCAATACCACGAAGAGTATTCCTGCTCCAAACACGTACAAGTATGACTGTGAAATTCCAGTTTGAGTCCCTTGCAGGACTTTAGCGCTCCACCCTACCGCCTTTTCTGATCCTTTGTTCATACCATCTATCACAGTGCTTTCAAAGTATCTCCAAATCCCTCTTGCCAAAAACAATGGTGCAGTCACAAAGGACCAGTAAATTAGTGAGTTAAGATACCATCTGTTTAAGAAGAATTTGTGTATAGCATAGAAGAATAAATTAGAATTTACAAATTTTACTGGATCTACAAATCTACCTATATAGAAGATGTACCCAAGACCAAATCCTATTGCAAACGCTGCAAGTGATGCCATCAATGCAATTGGGTTTACACCACTAAGAAATCCTCCTAGTACTGATTCTGAATCCATAGAAACAGTTTCATGTCCCGATTCAATTCCAAATGTGCTAGCAAGATATTCTGTGAACAGATGATGAATTCCTTGTTCAGCAGACAGCCCTATTACACCAACACCTATAGTCAGTACAGCAAGTATTCCATAAGGCACCCACATCGATGCGCTTGCTTCATGAATGTGATGTCCTTCTTTTTCCATTTTTTCAATGTGTTTACTTTTGTTTCCAAAGAATACCATCCCAATCATTCTTGTGGTGTAAAAGGCAGTAATTATTGCAGTAAAAAGCGCTATTGCAAATAGTGGTATTGCCCAAGTATTCCCAGATTCGTAGACGGCAGCGAAGATAGCATCTTTACTCCAGAATCCAGTAGTGATAAAGGGAGCCCCCATTAGTGCAAGACCTGCAGCCCACATGAACGCATATGTCTTTCTCATGTATTTTCTTAACCCTCCCATATCAGTCATAAACCTAGAGCCAACAACGTGTAACAATGATCCTGCAGCCATGAACAATGAAGCCTTGAACATAGCATGTGAAATCAGATGGAAGAATCCCGCAGTATAACCATCAACAAATTGTTCTGACAATCCAGCTACTCCAAGTGCCATCATCATATATCCAATTTGAGAACCTGTAGAATAGGCAAGTACTTTTTTTATTTCTGGAGAAACCATTCCTTGTGTGGCAAGTAGTAGTGCAGTAATTGCACCTACCCATGCAATTATCTCAAAGAATTGATCCATTGCAATTCCAACTGCTGCAAGTGCAAAGAACAATGGTCCTAGTCTTGCTACCAAAAAGACTCCTGCTTTTACCATCGTAGCTGCATGAATCAATGCAGATACTGCGGTTGGACCAGTCATCGCCTCAAGTAACCATTCGTTAAGTGGGAATTGTGCAGATTTTCCAATAGCACCACCGAATAGTAGAACTGCTGCAGGAACTAGTAGGCCTTGTGCTGACATTGCAGTAGCCCATGTAGTATCATGTGTCAATTCTCTAAAGCCAAATGTTCCAGCAAATGCAAAGATCAACAACATCCCAGCAAGCATCATTATGTCTCCTACTTTTGTCATGATGAATGCCTTCATTCCTGCATGTGTTGGAGAATAGTATTGTAACACACCAAGAGCAGTATATCCCTCAGTTCCAACATGATCTTTCTTTTTGTCTTGATACCAGAAGCTGATAAGAGCATATGAGGCAAGCCCTACTCCTTCCCATCCAAAGAATAATTGTAAGAAATTATCAGATAAGACAATTAGTTGCATTGAGCCAATAAAGAACAGCATCCAGAACCAGAATCTCGTAATGCTTTTGTCTCCTTTCATGTAGCCTGTGCTGTATACCATTATCAAAAATGAAATCCAGCCAACTACGTTTGCCATTATAATTGCAAGTGGGTCTGCAAGAACTCCGGCTTTCAGTCCTATTGATGATATCCAAGGTATCTGATCATGTACTTCATGTCCTTCAAGTGCAGATGGTAAGAGTGTTGTTGCTGAAATGGCACTCATTAATGCAAAAGCTACTGCTACTGCGCTAGTCCCTTTACTAGATAATTTTGCAACTCCAGGAATTATTAGAGATGCAATAAATGGTAGAATCCAGATTGCCCATCCATTAAGTGCGCCATCTCCTAAACCAAGTCCGAATTCAAATGCCATAATTTAAACTCCCACCACTCCTTTCATGAAAGGAATTATTTGGTTAAAGAAAATATCAGGATAGATTCCTAACACTATAGTAAATCCTGCTAATACCATCATTGGTGCAGTAATATACCAGCTTGCTTCCTTTGTGTTTGAAAGATTTTCTGGGAGTTTCCCAAAAAATACACGCTTCATCATCCATAAAATGTACGACATGGTGATAACAGTAGAAACTAATCCTAGACCAAATGTAACCATCCTAATTGTAGAACCTTGTTGTATTGCAGTTTGTAATGCTCCATAAAACAGGGTCCATTCTCCCATGAATCCACTAGTTGGTGGAACTCCCATTATTGTAAGAGCCCCAATCATCGCACA